>JBGUQP010000304.1:0-3299 GCA_045131145.1 Lachnospiraceae bacterium
ATTGAGTGCCCAGTGCTGACCTGACGAAATGCATCACTATCAAAATACGGGTAAAACTCGTCATCATGATGACGAGTGTGGGGGCAAGGGCAATCAGCGTCAGTGTTATGAGTATCCTGAGCGTCCCCGAAACATTACCCTCTCCGTCCTGATAGGTCACAGTTAGATTATTGGCTACATTAAGCTCCCTAAGATCCCCTGCATCCTCGGCAGTACCCGGCTCGTTAATTACGGTCCGGTTCTCATTCACACCCTCATCTTCGGTTATTCCGATATTGTTAACCTCGGCCGCCATTACTCCTTCAGGTGATAACACGGCCATCAATACGCACAGAAGCAGGCAACCTAAAACATGCACGGGCCTGCTTCCATGTAAAATAAACCTATTCATTACTTATCGCCCCGTTTTGTTATCTTATCCCTGGCAACCTCAAATATCTGCTTAAAACGGTCATTGGCAACAGAATTAACATCCGGATTCAGTTCTATATCCTCCTTAGACACTTCCGAAATAAGACTTATTTCATCCTTGCCTACAGCTACAATAAAATATCTCTTGCCAACTCTTATAAGCTGCAGAAACTTATTGCCGGTAACCCTGTACGTTTCCAATGCTTCAAAGTTCTTGTTAAACCCTTGAAGCTTTTGGTATTTGCCTACCAAACGCGTTGTATAATACGTAACGGCAAGCACCAAAAGAAAGATCACGAACACAGTCAGAAACTGTGCCGCGCCCTCTGCCTTGCCCGACATTAACGGAACAGGGACCATTTATCCTACAACCTTCTTAACAGCCTCAATAACACGGTCAGCCTGGAAAGGTTTAACAATGAAATCCTTGGCACCGGCCTGAATCGACTCAATAACCATTGCCTGCTGACCCATTGCCGAACACATGATAACAAGCGCTGAAGGATCATTCTCCTTTATCTTTTTAAGAGCCTGAATACCATCCATCTCGGGCATGGTAATATCCATAAGCACAAGATCAGGCTTGAGCTCATTGTACTTCTCTACCGCACGGGCTCCGTTCTCTGCCTCACCGACAACATTGTATCCGTTCTTGGTGAGGATGTCCTTGATCATCATTCTCATGAACGCTGCGTCATCACTGATTAAAATATTCTTTGCCATTTTTCATTCTCCTAACCTTTAGTTTATTATTTCAGTTACTCTTACACCAAAGTTTTCTTCGATTACAACAACCTCTCCCTTGGCTACAAGCTTACCGTTGACCAAAACATCAACGGGCTCGCCCGCGATCTTGTCAAGTTCGATGATCGTACCCGGAGCAAATTCCAGTATGTCATTGATGGACTTCTGGGTGCGCCCGAGTTCAACCGTGACTTCAAGGGGAACATCCTTGATAAGCTCTATGTTCTCCTGGCTCTGCATTGCATTTACATCGCCCGAGAAGGCCTGGAAGGATGCGGGCTGGATATTTATATTCGGCATACCCATATTGCCCGGCATGCCCATACCCATTCCGGGCATCATTCCCATGCCCATTCCGGGTGCCATACCCATTCCCATATTGGGTGCCATGCCCATTCCCATATTCGGGGCCTGGCCCATTCCCATTGAATTATCCGGCATACCCATTCCCATGCCCATTCCCATATCCATCGAAGGTGCGGACATCGATGGTCCTGGGGCCGGCATAGGCGCTGGCGACGGTGCCGGTGCGGGCGGCGGTGTCGGAGCGGGTTCCGGTTCCGGTTCTTTATTTTCGATAAAGTAGCTGTAAAGATCCTTGGCAAAATCAATCGGATACAGCTGCATTATCTTTGAATCTATAAGATCGCCTATCTGCATTCTGAAGGTGATCTTAACGAATGTATCCTGAAGGAAAGCCGACACATCATCGGCGGGATCAAGAGTACCCAGCTCCACCAGGCTTGCTTCCGGCGGCGAGATATCGATCATCTTACCCAGCATCGACGACAGCGAAGTTGCTGCCGAACCCATCATCTGGTTCATGGCTTCGGATATAGCCGAAAGATGCAGCTCGCCAAGTTCGCCTTCAATGTTGGTTCCGTCACCGCCCATCATCAGGTCGGTGATGATCTTTACATCATCCTCCTTAAGTACAAGTATATTGGTTCCTTCAAGACCGACCGTATACTTTATCTTTATAAATACACACGGCCGTTCGTAATCCTCAAGTATCTGTTCCCATGTCGATAATGTAACGACAGGGGTTGTAATGTTTACCTTCCTGTTAACGAGAGAATATAGCGTGGTGGCTGATGTGCCCATACTTATATTGGCAACTTCACCAACCGCATCCTTCTCAACATCTGTCAGGAGACTCTCATCCGGTCCGTTTCCTCCCGGGCCCGGCGCGGACGATGCTTCTGAAGGTGTATCCTGTGCTGCCCCTTCTGCGGCACCTCCGTCAGCGGAATCACCGGTATCCATCATGCCATTCAGCAGGGCATTTATCTCATCCTGCGACAGCATACCATCCATATCCGCTACTCCTCCTCTCTAAGCACTTGTGTAACGCGGACCGCATAAGAATCCTTTGACGATCCCGGTAATGCTTTAAATTTCTTCAGGTTGCCAACATAGATCTCCATCTCGCTGTCAACCTTCGACCCCAATTTAATTATATCACCACATTGCAGATTAACAAAATCACTTACCGTTATGGTACTCTTTCCAAGTACTGCCTTGATCGGCATGCCCACCTTCCTGATCACGGATTCGATATACTCTACGTAATTCTCATCCGAGCTCTCCTTCATGGAAGCGAACCAGTACTTGGTGTTCAGCTTATCCATGACCGATTCAAGGGTGAAATACGGCAGGCAGACATTCATAAGACCCTCAACATCACCTATCTTGATATTCAGCGTGACGATCGCGATCATCTCCGAGGGCGCTATTATCTGAGCAAACTGCGGATTTGTCTCCACTCTTTCAAGTACCGGAGTTATATCCACAACATTCTTCCACGGTTCCCTCAGAAGTCCTATGCACACTGCCATCATCTTATCGACTATGGTCCTCTCTATTTCAGAGAAGTCCCTGCTCTTTTCAAGAGGATTGCCGGGTCCTCCAAGCATCCTGTCCACCATTGCAAACCCGAGGTTTGCCGCAAGCTCAACCATGATACTTCCGTTTAACGGTTCAAAACTTACAATACCCAAAAGTACCGGATTGGCAAGGGCGGTCGAGAATTCCGAAAATGTACAGGCCTCCGAGTTAACAACGGATACCTGGATATTCTTTCTCAGGTATACGGGCAGATTGGTCGATAACAACCTGCCGTAGTGTTCAAATATTATCTCCAG
>JBGUQP010000305.1:0-7146 GCA_045131145.1 Lachnospiraceae bacterium
CATGTGATGTATACCATGGCGGGTCCCGAGATCGCCGTTGCGACCACCAAGGCCTACTCGGCCCAGCTTATAGCCATGTATCTATTCGCGATAAAGCTTGCATATGTTCGCGGAAACATAGATAAGAAGCGGTATGATGAACTCCTTAATGAGCTTAAGACCCTTCCTCACAAGATAGAAAAGTCACTCGAGGACAAGGAACGTCTCCAGTGGTTTACGGCCAAGTTCTCAAACGTGCATGACGTATTCTTCATTGGGCGGGGGATCGATTATGCGATAAGCCTTGAAGGTTCGCTTAAGATGAAGGAGATAAGCTACGTACATTCGGGCGCCTATGCAGCCGGTGAATTAAAGCACGGTACCATTTCCCTTGTAGAGGACGGCACTCTTATAATCGGAGTCCTTACCCAGTCCGACCTGTATGAGAAGACAGTTTCCAACATGGTTGAGGTTAAGAGCCGCGGGGCCTACCTGTGCGGCATCACAAGCTCCGGCAATTACGAGATCGAGGATACGGCTGACTTTACCGTCTATATTCCCAAGACTGAAGAGATATTCGAGGCCTCTCTTGCGGTCATTCCCCTCCAGCTAATGGGGTATTATATGTCGGTAGCCCGCGGTCTTGATGTTGATAAACCGAGGAATCTGGCGAAAAGTGTAACCGTAGAGTAAGCTTGTTAGTGTGACATAATTATGCTAGAATAAAATCCGGGTTTTATACATTCAGGAGGGATATATGAAAAAGGATGGAAGGCAGCAGCTTTCACCCGATACGATCAAGGCTATTGATGAAGCATTTGGCAAGGTAAAGAGCGGAGAAATAGTCCCGGCCGCCAACTTCAACGGTGAAGATCCTGAGTCATTTAAGGGACTGTAAGTAAAATGCAATGGGACACGGAGTGATTCTGTGTCCTTTTTTTACGGTGATCATTATGAATAATGAATATATAGTTGAAATGAAGAACATCACCAAACGGTTTCCCGGTATCGTTGCCAATGATGATGTTACCATACAGATAAAAAAGGGTGAGATCTATGCTCTTCTCGGTGAGAACGGAGCCGGCAAGAGCACCCTTATGAGCATGCTTTTCGGTATGTACGAGCCGGATGAAGGTGAGATAATCATACGGGGGAAGAAGGAGAAGATATCAAGCCCCAGTTATGCTTCAGACCTTAATATAGGGATGGTCCACCAGCATTTCAAACTTGTTTCCAATTATACGATAACCGAGAACATCATCATGGGAAGGGAACCTAAGGGGAAGTTCTTAGGTGTTCTTCCGTATGTTGATATGAAGACCGCTGATAAGCAGATAGCACAGCTGTCAGAGAAGTACGGGCTTGAGGTCAATCCCACTGACGTGATAAGCGATATCAATGTTTCGACAAGGCAGAGAGTGGAAATTCTTAAAATGCTTTACCGGGATGCCGAGATACTCATATTCGACGAGCCCACGGCGGTCCTGACGCCCCAGGAGATAGATTCCCTTCTGAAAATAATAGAGAATTTAAGGAGCGGGGGTAAGACAATAATCCTTATCACCCATAAGCTTGATGAGATAAAGCGGATAGCGGACCGCTGCGCGATCTTAAGAAGGGGTAAACTCATATCCGTACTGGATGTGAAGGATTCAGATACCAGAGAGATGGCCAACCTCATGGTGGGCCGGGAGGTATCGTTTAAGACAGATAAGAAAGAAGCCTCGTTCGGCAGTGATGTACTTGAGGTTTCAAACCTTACGGTACTAAACAGGGACGGGTTCCCGGCTGTAAAAAAAGTATCCTTTAAGATACGTGAAGGCGAGATACTTGCGATCGCGGGAGTGTCCGGTAACGGCCAGTTGGAAATAGCGGATGCCATTGCCGGCCTTATGAAAGCTGAGAGCGGGGATATCCTGCTTAACGGGAAGAGCATTATGGATTTGTCCATAAGGTAGAGGATCGAAGCCGGGATAGCCTACATTCCGGAGGACAGGCAGGAAAGGGGCCTTGTGCTTGATTTTGACTTAAGGGACAACCTGGTACTTAAGAAATACTATAAGAGGCCCTTTGAGAATAAGGGGATCAGAAACTACAAACAGTCGGATATATACGGGCATGAGCTTATTGATAAATATGATGTACGATGTGCCAATTCAACCGAAACTCTCGTCAGGGCGATGAGCGGGGGAAACCAGCAGAAGGCTATCGTCGGCCGGGAGATCGAACTTGGAGGGATGCTGACTATATTTGTGCAGCCTACAAGGGGACTTGATATCGGCGCGATCGAGCTCATCCATAAGCACATTATCGATGAACGGGACAGTGGTAAAGCAGTATTGCTGATCTCGCTTGAGCTTGACGAAGTTATGGATCTTGCGGATACGATCGCAGTTATCTACAGCGGAGAAATAGGCAGGATAGCACCGGCCGGGGTACTAAGTGAGAAAGAGGTCGGAGAGTACATGATGGGCGTAGGCGGCCGGGAGGCTGCGGGTGATAAGGTATGAACAGGAAGAATGACAGGATGATCGTTGCGGTTATCGCCGTGCTGTTGGGACTCCTGGCGGGAGCGGTCATAATACTGCTCCTTGGGAAGAATCCATTAAGCGCATATTACAGTCTTTTAAGGGGAAGCGGGCTGGCACCGAAGGCAAGGTATGCAGGCGGAAGGAATATGCTGTCTGATTTTTCCGATTTCCTTGACTTTATAACTTCAATGCTTTTTGCAGCCCTCGCAGTTGCGGTGGCATTAAAGACCGGCCTTTTTAATATAGGGATTTCAGGCCAGATGCTTGTCGGCGGTTTTATCGCAACGGTCCTCATCGGATACAGCGGACTGTCAGCCGTGACAGCCAAGCCGCTTGTCTTGATTGTTGCAGCTGCAGGCGGTGCAGCGACTGGTGCTCTGATAGGTTTTTTAAAATACCGTTTCAACATAAATGAAGTTGTGTCTTCGATAATGCTCAATTATATAGCATCCTATATCACGGGTTTTCTTATCAATACAAGATATGTGGATCCCGTGTCAAGACAGTCTAAGGATATAAGCGATGCGGCAAAGCTGACTCTGCAGGAGGTAAGGATCGGTTCGGCCAAATACGATATACCGCTTGGATTCCTGCTTGCAGTGATCGCGATCTTTTTAGTTGCATTTCTGCTCGATAAGACGGTATTCGGATTTGAACTTAAATCCGTGGGCTCAAACAGGGAGGCTGCACGGTATATGGGAATAAATGTCAGAAGATCCATGGTTGTTTCAATGCTTCTGTCAGGCCTCCTTGCCGGACTTGCCGGAGCAACGTATTATCTGGGATATGTAACCACGATACAGCCCAAGGTACTTCCTTCAACCGGTTTTGATGCCATTGCCGTATGCCTTGTGGGCGGAAGCTCTCCAATAGGCATTTTCTTCTCGACCTTCTTCCTCATGATCATTTCCAAGGGCTCGACATATATGAGTTCACAGATGGGGCTTGAGGCTGAGATCGCCTCCGTTATCACCGGACTTATACTTCTGACATGCGCATGCAGTGCCTATATACTTCAGGTGATGTATAAATTCAGAAGAAGGAAGGAGAAAGAGGAGGTGCAGGCATGAACATGTTAAATAATATAATAATCAACGGAATGGTATTTGCCCTGCCTCTTTTTATCATGGCTGTAGGAGGTATTTATTCGGAAAGGAGCGGTGTTACCAATCTTGCCCTCGAAGGCCTTCAGGGCTTTGGCGCTTTTACAGGAGCGGTCGCGGCCTATTCGCTTGCCGGATATTTCGGGCCGGAATCATCTGTGCCCGTATATTTTGCGATACTGTTTGCAATGCTTGGAGGAATGCTGTTCTCCCTTCTGCATGCGGTTCTTTGTAATTATTTTAAGGCCAACATGGTAATAAGCGGTGTTGTGATAAACATACTGGCAATGGCCCTGACTGCATTTTTAACCAAGATCATCAACAGAAATGTATTCGGAGAGGCTTCCGATAAGTTCGTGCTTGGGATCATGAAGAGGTTCAGCATACCGGGTCTTTCGAAGATCCCTGTTCTTGGAGCCTTCTTTATGAATATGTATATGTTTGAGATCATAATCGCGATCCTTGCGTTCATAACCTGGTATATTCTCTATAAAACATCCTTTGGCCTTCACCTTCGGGCGGCAGGAGACAATCCCGCGGCTGTTGATGCTGCAGGTGTTGATGTGATAAAGATCCGCTATTTTGCGGTCATGATATCGGGGGCTCTGTCGGGCCTTGCGGGTATATGTTTTGCCTATTCGATATCGGCAAAGTTTTCGGGTGATATTTATATGGGATTCGGGTATCTGTCGATCGCGGCACTTATCTTTGGGGGCTGGAAGATAATGCCCACTCTGGGAGCCTGTCTTATCTTCGGTTTTGCAAGATCTGCGGGCTACCAGCTGGTTCAGAAGCTCGGGCTGCCCAGTGCCTATTCCGACCTTGTTATGATCCTTCCATATGTCCTCACCCTGGTACTTCTTATCTTCCTTGCGGGTAATTCGCAGGCACCCGGGGCCCTTGGGGAAGCATATGATAAATCGAAACGATAAGTTGTAAAAAGTGGAAGAAGACAGGAAGGATCCGGGTAATACCCGGATCCATTGTTTTACTGCTCATATCTTTCGTTGTAGTATTCATCCAGCAGTTCAATCAGGCGTCTTGCAATTTCGACATAATCATCCTTGTTCAGGTTTGCAAGAGATATCCTGACACTTCCTTTGGGGGCGTCAAAGCCGGGACCGTACATAAGTACAACCCCCTTTTTTGATGCCAGATCGTTAAGAAGGTCGAGATCGGAAATATTCTCCTCTTTCCACTCCGCGAATTCATTTCCGTATTTGGAAGCAACAAGAGAGTTTATATCGACAAGAGTGTAATACCGTGCATTTTCCGTGGAAAGATCGGGCTCCAGTCCGAGCGCTTCCATAAGGGCGCAGTATCTCTCGTTTACGATCGAATTAGCGGTCTCAATATACTCATCCTTTTCATAAGATGTATGAGACAGCGCCATAAGATCCATAAATATCTGCGAGGGAGTACTCAGTCCGCTGGTATGATACAGCCCGATCGATCTGCTGTCGGCGGTAAGGCGGTCGATGAATTTCATCTCAGAAGGTTCGGACACGGCTATGGAGTACTCGTGCTCAAGTACCTTTTTGTCCGATTCGGGAAGTTCCTTTATCAGACGGTCGACCACATTATCCCGGCTCATTGCTATAAGTCCCGTTCTCCAGCCGGTAACTCCGTAAAGCTTGGAAAAAGAATAAACGAGGATCGTATTATCGGGCAATGCTGAGAATACCGATTCAAAGCCGTTTACGAAAGTTCCGTATACGTCATCGGTCAGTATTATTAGATCGGGATTATCCTCTACGACACTTTTAAGCGCTTCCAATGTATTATCGGACAGTGCATGTGAAGCCGGATTGGATGGATTTACAAGGAAAAATGCTTTTATTTCCTTATCCCTCAGTTTATCAAGCTCAGCAGGATCGATATCCCAGTTATGCTCGCTATCGGAACTTACATCGACCGAGACAAGACCGTAATTGTTTACATCGGGTATTTCCAGATATGGTGTAAATATCGGTGTTGCGATCGCTATTTTATCTCCGGGTTTCAGAAGAAAGTTATGATTCAGAGAATGGAAGATATAGCACATTGCCGCAGATCCGCCCTCGGTCGGGAAAATATCAATGCCGCTTTCGGGCTCTTTTCCTTTTAGCATCGTGCTTACGATATATTCTCTGAGTATATCCTCAGACAGCTTAAGGCAGCGGCTGGGAGTGGGATAATAATCTCCGGTGATCCCGTTACAGAGTTCAAACAGCAGTTCATCGGGATCCATACCCAGTTCTGTTTCGCAGTGGTTAATCGCATCGGTCAGAAAAATGTCCGTCTCATTTTCTTCATCAGTGAAGTCTTCGAAACGTTTGCTTATCCCTTCCTTGACACCGTGACCGGCCATATCCCCGTTTTCCATATCAAGCCGGCACTCTTGTGTTGCAAAGACCATAAGCCTGGAGAAAGCATCCCTGACTTTGCTGTTTATCCAGTTGGGATTTCCTCTTCCGGCATCCAGAACAGGATATCCCGCTTCATTGTCAACAGCGATCCTTCTTTGCTCGGCAGTGATCTCAAAAGCGCTCAATTCGTTGCTGAACTGATCTGCCGCATTATCCGTCATCGTTTGTGTATAGGCTCCGATGTGCTGTTCGGATACGGTGTTTCCCGTTCCCGCACTTCCGTTATCCGGCTGATTGAAATGAACATTCACGTTACAGCCGGTTAACATTGAAGTAACAAGAACTCCTGTTAAGATGATGCTGATCGCTTTTTTGAACATATTAATTTCTCCTTCCTTTTCATTTCTTGTGAGCATTGATAACAGATCAAATGTTATCCTGCTTTCTGTTTTATTATATCATGATTTTGATCAAATATTTAACAAAAACATCACAACACGATATTATTGTGATAAAATAGGATTATGTATATTGTTTCCTATACTATTGGGAGGTGTCGATCATGAAAAAGATGACAGGCAAAATAGCGCTATTTTTGATCATTTCCATGTTGCTTGCAGAAATGCAGGTGATACCGGCGGGAGCAGCCGAACTTGTCCCCTCCGGTCAGAATGCAGAAGACAGGACGGAATTAACGGTTGAAGATGAAACAGCCGGTGATCATGAAACGGCAGATGATGATACCTGCAGCGAGCCGTCTTACGATAATTATCCGGACGCAGATGAAAATTCATATGAAGACGTTAATAATGACACATATGATGATACATACGAAGACATCTGTAATGACGGATTCCCGGATGAATATGATGACGTGATATCACCCGAGGATAACCCCGAGTATATATCCCCCGAAGAGATGCAGCAATATATCGACGACGGCACATGGGAAGATAAAGCGGAAATGATGGATCGTCTTGCCGATGAACAGGATGAGATGTTCTCCGGACTTATCGGTAACCTTGCAAAGTACGGTCCGGATGATGAAATCACCGCTGATGGAGCCCCGATAGGCAGCAGACAGCCGGTAACAGGCATATCGGGTGCCACGATACCTTCAACTGGTAATGTAAATGCCATGCTCTTTACAGCTGAATTCAAGGATATGAAGTTCAGGAACAGTTA
>JBGUQP010000306.1:0-2185 GCA_045131145.1 Lachnospiraceae bacterium
GATCTGCCTGAAGAAGGGATACTCGGAAGTATTGTGTCGGGGTTAAAAAGCATAGAGCATGTAAGTGAAGCGGATATTCCGAACAAGACGGGGATAACAAGGATAGTTAAGGCTGCATCGGAGCTGATAAAGGATATACTCCCGGACAAAAAGGATGACGGCGGTAAAGGAAAATAATTATGAAAAGCATCTTTAAAGATAAAGACAAAAACAGTTTGATAATAACAGATGAAATTGAAGAGGGAGCTTACTTGGCAAGGACGGATTTCAGGGAAAAGATGGTAAGGAACAACCATATCAAAGGCCTGCTTGAATTCAGCGTGAATATCGTTGACCGTGAAAAGATATATGAGTATGATACCGCGGGCATGGTTACGTTGGAGTATGTTTCCCTGCATGAGGAGCTGTCCTGCGACAGGATAAAGTCTATTCTTTTAGGGATAGCCGATATTGTCATACGAGGAGCAAAATATATGCTTGACGAAAAGGACTATATCATGGATCCGGCATATATTTTTTTTGATACAAAGGGGGATCCGCATCTTGCTTATCACACAGGATACGGGCAGCCTCTCCGCAAGCAGCTTGAGAATCTGTCCGAGTACCTGATGAACAGGATAGATTATCATGACCAGAAGGCGGTCCTGATGGTGTATACCATATATATGAGGAGCAGGGAGGAAGGCTTTGGAGTATATGAACTGAAGGAATATATCGAATCCGGCGGTGATAAGATATCTGAACAGAGATCGAAAGCAGAAGATGATAATGAATACATCAGACCCGGAAGCAGATTACCGGCATTGCATCAGGACTCGTTTTTTGACAGACAGGAGAGCTTTGAACCGGGTTACGGGACAGGACAGGATATTGATACCGGGCAGTATGCCGCCCCTCCAAAAACAGATAAAAGAAAGATAAGGAAAGGGTATGAGGTGTATCTGAAACCTGCGCTCATGACCGTTCTTCCGGTTATGTTGGTTTTGGTGGCATGGAAACTGGGATTGCTAGTGAAACCTGAGGGAAAACCGGATGTTTTAAAGATAGGAGCAGTGGCAGCAGTGGGCCTGGTCGCAGGATGGTATATCTGCAAAAAAATACCTGAGGAAAAGCTGCCGGGCAGGACGGAGAAGGATATATCTGAGAATGGCCGGATTTATGACACCGGGTCAGATGAAGCAACTGAACTTCTTTCGGAGATTGCAGGTACCGGGGATTCCAAGCCTGCCGGCATAGTACTTGTCTCGGATTCTTATCCGGATATAAATATCAGCTCCTTTCCGTTTTATATCGGGAAGGATGAGGCACATATGGATTATTGCCTCAACGCTACAGGTGTTTCAAGGTACCATATGAAGGTAGACTGCATAGACGGGGATATCTGTATCGCCGATCTGAACAGTACGAACGGTGTTTACCATAACGGTACCCGTATTTCTGTGAACAGACCCGTTAAAATCTGCAAAGGCGATCATATAAAAATAGGTCTGTGCGAATATGTGTATCACTAATTATTTTGACAAACAGCGGTTTGATTTTTTTATGAAATTGTGGTATATTTTCATAAATCGGAAAACGAACTGTTTGGCAAAAAGGAAAGGAGAAAGGCGATTGATATGGTAATTGTAAATATCTTTTGGGATGAAGAAGCAAAGGTCTGGGTTGCGGTCTGTGACAGTCTGGGCATAGCTTTGGAATCGGAATCTTATGATGAGCTCCTTCGTCGTGTTATTGAAGCAGCACCGGAAATGGCAAAACTTAACAATGTTGAGTGTTCTCAAATTGTATTTTCAACTCTCAACCGCCGGTATTTATTTGCCTGATGGTGTTTTTTGTCGATGGGAAGATTAAGTCAAGACATACTGCCAATGCAATATTAAAACAATTAGGGATTGATTATAGGTTTTGATATAATAATGCTGTGCGAAAAAAGCACAGCATTTTCTTTTTTTACCTGGATGGGAAATACTTGCACAAAAAATCCGCTTATAGTATAATTAAGAGTGGAGTATTTTTTGAATATGCTTTTAGAGGAGAATGAAAGGCAGGGTTTACATGAAGGTAAATATTTATTATGGCGGCAGGGGACTGATTGGGGATCCCACGCTGTATGTCATAAATAAGATACAGGAAGTACTGACGGAACTCCGTGTAAATGTGGGCAGATACAATCTGCATGAGCAGA
>JBGUQP010000307.1:0-6096 GCA_045131145.1 Lachnospiraceae bacterium
AAAGAAGAAAAAGAAGGAAAAGAAGAAAAAACGGAAGACATAAACCTGACTGAGGAAGAGTGTATCGGGAAGATAGATCTTCTCAGGCAGACACAGGCAGTTCGCCCAAATAAGGCATCAACTCTTTCCGATATTGCCGTTTGTGTGACTTTCTCACGCATTCTTGATGATAAAGGAATGATCTTTTCAAGGATGGATAATTATAAGAAGGCCGCCCTGCGCCGTCAGATAATTGATGCCGTAATGTGGGGCGAATCGGAGATTTACGGTGCCATTCCCGTTGAATCAAGCGAGGAAAGGTATAATGCCGACAAGATCATCCCTGTTGAAGATGCCAAGGAGCTGTTTAAGGAAATATACGGAGAGGAAGACTATACACCCACGGAATATGAGCATATCGAAGACGGATACATTCTTATTTCCTATGGTGACGGGGATCCCTGGCATATACTGGAGCACATGCAGTTTTTCGAGGATGAAGAGTATATACTTCTTACGGGGCCTGCCTTCTACGAAGACAACGGTGGAAGTACGTCCTTTCTGGGATATGCCGATATTTTATTTGAAAAGAACCCTGACAGCAGATACGGTGTAACCCTTTTATACGGAAGATACCGCGAAGATAAGATAAAGGCAGCTTCTGTTGTCACATCATCTCAGCTTCCCGATGCGGCCGGTAAGTCATATTCGGGAATGAATCTCGTGGATGATGACCCCACTACAGTATGGTGTGAGGGAGTTAAGGGTACCGGGATCGGAGAAACCATTACGCTTAAACTTGACAAAGAACAGCAGGTGTTCGGCGTTATGATATGTAACGGCTACACAGCGGACTATGATCTGTATACCAATAACGGAAAGCTGACAAGGGTAGATGTTGATTTTGGTAACGGATGTTCAGCCGAGGGAGATCTCGAAGGGTTTTCTTATGAAGGATATACTTCCGAAAATCTGGCTGAAAGCAACCGAAGCAGGATTGAACTTGACGAACCGGTCATGACGGATACGATCATAATTACGATCCTGGGAGCAGAGAGCGGTGCAAAATATGATGATACCTGTGTGAGTGAGATAACAGTTTATTAAATTTTTAAAACATCAAATTAGAAAAAAAGAGTAAATAAACGGAGGATAAAAATGCCACCAAGCAGACACAGCAGTTCACACCATAGCAGCAGTCATCACAGTTCACACAGTTCATCGCACCATTCGAGCAGCAGGAGTCATTCGAGTTATTCGAGCCATTCATCGAGTCATCATGGCTCTTCTGTTTTTTCTTCGAAAAGCAGTTATCGAAGCAGCACGCCTGTACGCCGCAAGCGTACTTCGCAGCCGTATGGATGGAACAGCACGGTGAATGGGACAGTACGTCATTTCATCTGTTCATCGCATGATTATGATTATTATCCGAAGGCCTGGACAGCATCGGACGGTCGTTCCTTTGAGGAAGGCTACTATGATGAGAAAGGTCAGCATTATAACAATGTGGTCATGGTCGGCGGTACTACGATGCTGAAGTGTGAATATTGCGAAAACCGCATGGTGTATCGGTGGAAAGAAGGGGACGTGCCGGTCTGTGATAAATGCGGAGCCAGGTTTCAGATCGATATAACGGATAAAGAAAAAACAGCACATGGAAATTACGGCCGCGGAAGCAATACCGGTTTAAAGAGTGTTTTTATATGTCTTTTGATGCCGTTTCTTGTTATTGCTGCCGGACTGGTTTTGAGCTTTAATTCAGGCAGCAGATCATCAGGAACCGTATACAAAACGGAATCCGTAAAGAACTCAATTTATGTGGAAGAGATAGGCAGAACATGCTATCTGGACGGTGAAGACTGGTATGACAGTCAGACAAAATGCTGGTTTTATTATAACAATACCGTATCACCGTATCAGTGGCAGTATTGGTATGAAGGGATATCCTCCGACTACGGTGATTATGGCTGGATGGAATATGATATGAGCGAAGGAGCATGGTATATCGAAACAGATGCCGGTAAGTGGGTACATCTTCCAGGGAATTATGATACAAAGGATCTGTGGCATATGGCCGATGAATATGTAAATGCATATTGAGAGATGCCAGTCCTTGTGGTTGCAGATCGAAGAAGGAGGATATTTATGTCATGGAAATGACGGTGGAACTCTTTGACAACATAATAAATACATCTCAGGACTGCGTCTTTTGGAAGGATAAAGAAAGACGGTTTTTGGGTGTTAACCAGGCTTTTCTGGATTTTTACGGTTTTGAGTCGGCAGATATCCTGTTGGGAAAAACGGATGAGGACATGGGATGGCACTCTGATCCGGAGCCTTTTAAGCAGGACGAACTCAGAGTGTTATCAGGCAGAAGTACATATAAAGTTCAGGGAAAGTGTATGGTCCGCGGAGAAGAACGCGATATCATAGCCTCAAAAAGACCTTTATATGACGGAAAAAACATTGTCGGACTGGTAGGAAGCTTCGTTGATATCACAGATGTCTTAAGACGCAGCGGGGTTACTTCTCAGGTAGTATATACGATCGACAAGCTGAGACAATACAGTTTTTTTGATAAACTGGTTGATGAGATCAGCCTGGATGAGATACTGGATCCTCTGACAGGAATCCTTTCACGCTCCTATGCCATAAAGTTTGTACAAAGCCTTATAGTCGAGCATAGACCATTTACTTTTACCATGGTAGATCTGGACAATTTTAAGTTTTTTAATGACAGTTTCGGACATAGCGCCGGAGATAAGGTGCTCACCACAGTGGCGGCAGAACTTGCAAGATATACAGACGGGTTCGGACTCGCCGGGAGATTCGGGGGAGATGAGCTTCTTTTGATCGACCTCCATAATACCTCGCAGGCGGATAAGAGATCATTTTTTGAAAGACTGTATTCGGATTCTGATGTGCTGCGCGTCAATATTGATTTTGACAATGGCTCTTCTTACATCACAGCAACATCAGGTGCGGCTTCTTATCCCGAAGATGCAGATAATTTTGACGATCTGTTCAGCTTGATCGATAAGATGCTTTATCTCGGTAAGAGCAGGGGGCGGAACTGCTATTCAATTTATGATCACGATAAACATAAGGATATAGAGATAACCAAGCTGGCCAATAATGGTATCTTTACGTCAATGAGTAAGATAAGGGATATATTGGAAAATGCTGAAGGGTTTGCTAAGAAGCTGCAAGCGGCCACACCTTTCATTACAGAGGTCTTACAGGTCAATGATCTGTATTATGCAGATACAGCCGGAAATATGCAGGCAGTAAATGATAAGACATTTAAGGCGGAAGCTGTGGATATTGATAAGATCATGGATGGAGATGTATTTTCCGAAAGTACTCTTGAGCGGGTTAAACGGAATTCACCGGTCTTTTATTCCGTACTGAAGGATAACGGTTTTGAATCGGTGTTGGTAACAAGGATCAGGAAGCAGGATAGGAATAAGGGATATCTTGTCTGCGCAGCAAAGAGAAGCTTTCGTATATGGCAGGAGAATGAATGCGCGATCATGTTTTATCTTACGGGACTTTTGGCTGCTGTTTAAAATACCCGATACGATCAATGAAAAATGAAAGAGTCTTATGAAAATGAAGGGAAAAACACTTACAACAGTTTTGATATGTCTGATGTGTACAGCGCTCATGGCGGGCTGTGCTAAGAACACTGACAGCAGTTTTAAGGATAAAATTGAAAAGGTCAAAGAAAAGACGGAAGAAGAGGACAGAGAGAAAGTTCAGCCCGAAAAGAAGAAGGACGATAAAGCTGAGAAAAGATCACTTGCACAGCGTATGGCAGGGAAATACAGTTATCATATTTCGGGAGAAGACGGCGAAGATGAGTACTATATTATGAACATGGTAAACTTCGGAGATAATCTGTACGGCTTCTGCGGTCAGGCTTTTCCGGACGGGGATGAAAGCCTTGAAGCATATACCTTCTGGGCAACCGAGTTTATTCCCTATGATGCAGATGAGATGCGCAGTACCGATGGCAACACGGTCAAGGTAAATGAACTGAACTTTTCCGTCATGTCCAATGCGGGCAAATATTGGAACAGCGGCCACACCGGCACTGTTACGCTTACGGATGAAGGCCTTGTATTTGAGGGTTTCGAGCATGATGGTTTTCTTGTGCCGGACAATGAAGAAAGCAGGCTGTTTGTCAGGGATGAACAGGTCGAAAACGTTTTCCCCTATCTGGATCGCGAACATGATACCGGTGATAAGGATCTTCAGGGGCTCTGGGCCATGGACGATGGTGATGCCGATCTTTATATGGAGTTTTCAGGTTCTGATATATACATGTACAGGAAATATCCCGATCAGGAGGTTTTCTTTGCCGCAGGCAGATGTGACCTGCATGACGGGTTCTTTGATTGCACAGCCAGCCAGATCCAGAATGGAGGAATGCCGTTTGAATTTACCGCTAATTATGAGGTGGCAGGAGACAAGCTGTCCCTTGTTATACAGGGTGATGATGCTCCGGAACAATTAGCGGGGCCGGGAGGGTTTTACCGGATAACGAAAGAGGATGTTCATGTCACCACGATGGATGAAATTGTCTTTAATGAAGATTCATTCGGTGCTTTCGGACAGGCTGGAGAGGAACAGGACAATGGGTATGAAGATGTATATGAGCCCGTGTTTACAGAAATACTTGATGTCATCAATTACGGTTATAACATTGACAGGGAATATGATTATCTCTCAGGCAGCCTTTCGGAATATATAAACTACGGTGGGATGAAGAATCCTCTAAATGAAGTGGGGTATCACCTGGAGGATATTGGCGGTGATGGTATTCCGGAGCTTCTGATAGGCTATGATGCCGACTATCTGCATTATGGCGGCGAGAGTTATATAACGGGAATTTATTCCGTAAAAGACGGAAAGCCCTATGCTGCATATGCGGGTGGGAAAAATGGCAGCTGTCAGCGCATGGATGAGAATCATTTCTGCTCTTCTGTTTCCGGAGGTACATCTCTTACAGTAACGGGTGTTTTTCATCTTAGCGATGATGGATGCGATATCATATGGGATGATTGCTACTTTACGGATGAAAAAGAAGACGGCAGCATCGGATACTATCATAATAAAACGGGCGTTATCGATGCAAAAAAGTCAGAAGAAATGGAGAACGGTGATGAGGTCTTTAATGAGATCGTGGATGACCTTGCCTATAACTGTATCAGGATCGAATGGACCCCGATAAGAGATTAGACACATGAAGATCGTTGTAGCACCTTTAAGCAGGTTGATCCCCTTGATGATAGCGTTATTTCCATATCTGGTTCTTGCTTCAAGCATTGCTGCGTGGAGCCGCCTTTCCTTATCTGCCTTTTCGTGATCGGTAAAAAGACTCAGCTGGTAGAACCCGATACTGTCCATTACTTCACAGGCACATACACTGATCCTGCGATATAAAAGCCTGTGATCCGTCTTTTTGTCAAAATCCGCAGTAAGAAGCCGGGTCACTTCTCTGGGAGAATCTGTAGCCTCCAGTGCCCTCACTGTGCCGTTTGAATGCTTGGGATGGAGCCTGCCGTAATAGTCGAGGACTACCGGACCATTATAGCCCGGGCAATGTTCCAGGCTCGACAGATACAGGTTCGTTCCGATACCGACAGTAGCTGTGATGCCTGTGGCAGCAAGTACATCACGGATGATCTTCATGGCCATGGTGTGTGCAGGTGACAGTCCGCTCATTGAAGCTTCATCCATATACAGGTGCAGATACCCGGTACAGTCGATGAAGCATTCATCTATGCTGTCATGCGTAAACGCTTTCCGGCAGCATGGCCCTGTCATGTGGCAAAACTAAGGGTCCCGTCAAAATCAACCGCGATTATCTTATTGTTTTCCATGGCAGCCTCCTTACTAAAAGAACAAATGTTTGTATAATTATAATAGTACATCTGTTCGATTAAATCAACCACTAGATTTTGGGAGAGGGTAAATTGCAGATACGACATATAGGAATATATGTTCGATAGGTATCAAAAAGTTACGACATTTTCATTAAGATCCGGATTGATATATAGTCATATCATGATATAATATGACTATAAGGAGGAATTGATATGTTTGCATTAC
>JBGUQP010000308.1:0-16075 GCA_045131145.1 Lachnospiraceae bacterium
GGGCAAGGAATCCTTCGGAAGTAAAGAAGAAGCCACGGGAATGCCGATAGCTAAGGTGTCGGGCAAAAAGAGTATTTATTATGATAAGAAGGTAGAGACCGATGTGCGGTATTTCTATTATGTACGTCCCGTTTATGATGCGAAGAAGGCGGCAGCGGATCCCAAGTACAATATGAACCTGTGCTCGGATGAAGTGCAGGGCAAGGCGACCGCCAAATACGCAGTGATCAAGAACTTCAATGCATCCAACTATTCGATGAACCGTATACAGCTAAGCTACAGTCAGGCTAAGGGCATCACCGAGTACAGGTTATGGCGTCTGGAGGTAAGCTCGTCGGAGAAGACGCTCACCGATGCAATGAAGCCGGATATTTACAGCGAGAAGAAGGAGAGCGAGAGCTGGGATGAATTCGAGAACAGGATCGATGGATGGACCATTGACGACTGGAAGAATTTCTGTGCAAAGTACAGATCATCCAAGGGCAGCTGGCAGCTTGCAGGAGTAAATCACGGTACAGGGACTACTACGGCCAAGCAGACCTTTGATGATAGTGTTAAGGTAGGACATTACTACTTCTACCTGGTTCAGGGTGCTACGGATAAGTCATCCGGATTTATATTTGCACCTTCCAAGCAGATAAGGAACGTTCCCTTAGGTGTGACCGAATTAAGCGCAGGCTACTGCGGATATTCTTCGGGTATCAGGCTGTCATGGGGTATAAACAGCAGGGATGCGGCCTATAAGCCGGACCTTACTTCCGTGATAAGTATTAACGGCGGCAAAACATGGACACCGGTAAATCCCGGATATACGGACTTCTCCCTTCCGAGAGGCCAGGAGAGGGTATACCTGCTGGCTGTAGTATACCATTTCGGCCAGCCCGATTCGGTGGCGAGCGCCATATCAATGACTGCCTGCAGCCTGCCTGAACGTATTGAAACAAATATTAAGGATGATAAGTGCGAAATATATGTCGGCGATACGGTGGAAATAAAGGCAAGGGCTGTAAGGGATAACGGCCAGACCGCTATCGTAAATCATATCTCGTACGAAAAGTCATCCGATGTACTTGACGGAGAGAAGGGCAAATACACAGGTGCCAAACCCGGTGAAGCAACCGTTGTGCTTAAGTGTGCAGGCCTTGAAAAGAAGATCAGGGTCAAGGTCAAGAGAAGATAGTCATCATAGTCAAACATTTACGGGAGGCGGGTGTGATATGTCTCAATTAAGTGATCGTATACGAAGGGATTTTGCCGCAGGTGATATGGTGAGGGACGCAGGTCTTAAGACTCCCGATGATGTGGTAAGGTTTAATGATATAAGCTACGGGGAGGATGGGAAGTATAACCTCCTTGATGTGTACAGGCCTAAGGATCCACCGTTAAATAAACTGCCTGTTATCATGATAGTTCACGGCGGAGCCTGGGTATACGGGGATAAGGAAGTGTATCAGTATTACGGCTTAAGCCTTGCTCAGAGGGGTTTTGCGGTAGTCAACTTCTCCTACAGGCTTGCGCCCGAGAGTAAGTTCCCAGCCCAGATAGAGGACATCTGTGCGGTATTTGGATGGATATATGATAACCGGGAAGAATACGGATTGGATGCCGACAATGTATTTGCGGTGGGTGATTCTGCCGGGGCCCACTTGCTTGGGCTTTTTGCGGCAGTGTATTCCAATCCGGATTATGTGAAGGCGCTTAAGGAGAAATATTCCGGGATCCGGATATCCCGGGGTATGGGACCGGATAAGGCAGGGAACACATATAAGGGCCCTTGCCTGCGTGCCGTGGCCCTTAACTGCGGTAAGTATGACCTTACAAAGGATGATGATGCGGATAAGGATACGCCGCTTCTGCTCGCTGATTTCCTTAAGGATGGCGGCAGCAGGGAGGAGCTTGAGCTTACCTGTGTTACGGACCAGGTAACACAAGATTTCCCGCCGGTATTTATGATGACATGCCCCGGTGACTTCCTTAAGTATCAGGCGCCCTTTATGGAGGAGGCCCTAAGGAAGAATTCGGTTCCCTTTGTTTACAGGTATTACGGGAACGCATCGGAGCCGCTCCATCATGTATTTCATTGCAATACACAGCTTCAGAGTGCTAAAATATGCAATGATGACGAGTGCGGTTTTTTTACGGGCTGCATCACTAAGTAAATTGGCGGGATCGGGTTACGTTGAGGCTTTCAGATGTGTGCGATCGGGATAAGCAGGCGAGAATACGGTCCGGGTATTTAAGAATCGTTATACTGGGAAAGAGAAGGAAAATGGGTGTAGAGATAGAGAGGAAATTCCTGGTCAGGTACCTTCCTGAGGATCTTGATAAATACCCTTATCATGTGATAGAGCAGGGCTACCTCAACGTGAGGCCGGCGATAAGGGTCAGGCGTGAGGATGATTTTTATTACATGACCTATAAGGGTGAGATCGTGGGGAGCAAGGACCACCTGGGACTTGACAATGAAAGGTTCATGGACATGGATGGGGAGAAGGATGCCGGGGTAACCGAGCGGATAGGCAAGGTTGAGTACAACATGGCCCTTGATCCGGCTTCCTATGACCATATGGTCAGTAAGGCTGACGGGAACATTATCCGCAAGAAGAGGTATCTGATACCGCTTAACGAGGATGCGTTTTCCGCAGAATATCTGAAGGAGCGGCCGGAGCTTGCCGGGATGATGGAGTCGGAACAGATCAAGATAGAACTTGATGTCTTCGATGAACCCTTTGCGGGAACAGTCGTTGCAGAGGTTGAATTCCCGGATGAGGAGGCAGCGGCAGCCTACCGGCCCGCCGCATGGTTTTCAAGAGAAGCTACGGGTGATCCCAAATATTCCAATGCATACATGAGCTCGCTTCCGGCGGATCTTATAGGAAGCATACGATGGTAGGAATTGTTTACAGGGGTCTGCTTGCGGTGGATGCCTGAAGACATAAGACAGGAGATCAACATATGAAAACAACAGCACTTATTATGGCCGGCGGACGCGGTGAGCGGTTCTGGCCAAGGAGCAGGAAGAACATGCCCAAGCAGTTCCTATCGCTTACCGATGATGCAAGGACCATGATCCAGCTTACGGTAGACAGGATACTGCCTTTAGTTGATATGGAGGATATCTATATCGCAACAAATAAGGATTATAAGGGACTTGTTAAGGAGCAGCTTCCGGGAATCCCCGATGAGAATATCCTGTGCGAGCCCATAGGGAGAAATACGGCGCCCTGTATCGGATTGGGACTTATGCATATCTCAAGGAAATATGATGATTCGGTCATGATGGTGCTGCCGTCGGATTCACTAATAAAGGACGGGGACCGCTACAGGGATCTTATCAGGGATGCCTGTGATATAGCATCTGCGGGCGACAACCTCGTGACTATGGGGATCAAGCCCAACTACCCGGAGACAGGATACGGATATATCAAATACATTGAAGGGCAGACATTAAGCAGCGGCTACAGGGTGGATAAGTTCGTGGAGAAACCATCAATAGAGCGGGCAAGGGAGTATCTTGCAAGTGGTGACTATCTGTGGAATGCAGGGATGTTCGTGTGGAAGGTTTCGACGGTTCTTAAGGAATTCTCATCATTCCTTCCGGATATGCTTAAGGGACTTAATGTCATTAAGGATGCTATCGGGACTGCAGATGAGGATAAGGTTCTTAATGAAGTATTCCCGAATCTTGAATCCATATCCATTGACTACGGCATAATGGAGAAGGCCGGATCTATTTATACGATACCGGGTGATTTTGGCTGGGATGATGTGGGATCATGGCTGGCGGTTGAGAGGATCAGGTCGGTTAATGAAGATAATAACGTGGTTGCAGGGAACGTCATCACGGTCGACACGAAAGACTGCATAATAGAGGCGCAGGATAAGCTTATAGCGGCGGTGGGCCTTAAGGATATCGTTGTGGTCGATACGGAGGATGCGACTCTTATCTGCGACAAGGCTGCTACCGCGGACATCAAGAAGGTGCTCGAGGTCTTAAGGACCGGGGATAAAACGCGGTATTTATAGATGATCATAAGAGCATATTCTGTTACTGCCTGATGGTAAAATATTAAAATAGAATAAGACATAATCAAAAGAAAAGGGTATTGGGAGAAAGACAGAATGAGATTTAATAAGTACACGATCAAGACAACAACGGAAGCAGAGGACATAGTAAGTTCGACCCTTATGGACCTGGGGATAGAGGGCGTGGAGATAGAGGACAAGCTGCCCTTATCCGATCAGGACAAGGCGGCCATGTTCGTTGATATCCTGCCCCAGGCTGAGGCTGATGACGGGATTGCCTATCTGTCATTTTATCTTGATGCGGATGAGGACAACGGCCCTATGCTTGAGAGTGTCAGGGCTGAACTTGATGACCTCAAGTCCTTTATGGATGTTGGGGATTGTACCATTATCGCAACCGAGCTTCAGGATACCGACTATTTAAATAACTGGAAGCAGTACTTCCATCAGTTCTATATAAATGCGGATGATCCCGGGGATGAGGACATCCTTATCGTTCCTTCCTGGGAAGAGGTCAAGGAAGAGGACGAAGGGAAGATGGTCATACACATCGATCCCGGAACAGCCTTCGGAACAGGAATGCATGAGACGACCCAGCTGTGCATTAAGCAGCTGAGGAAGTATGTAGACAAGGATACATTCCTTCTGGATGTCGGTACCGGTTCAGGTATCCTGTCTATCATGGCCTATAAGTTCGGGGCCGCATCGGCTGTGGGCACCGACCTCGATCCATGCGCCATCGAAGCCGTACAGGACAACATGGAGAAGAACGGCCTGGATGAAGCAGGCTTTAAGCTTATCATAGGAAATATCATAGACTCGAAGGAAATTCAGGACGAAGTTGGATATAACTGCTACGATATCGTGGTGGCCAATATCCTCGCTGAAGTTTTGGTGCCCCTGACGCCGGTGATCGTAAATCACCTTAAGCCGGGTGGAATATACATCACCTCAGGTATCATAGAGGATAAGGAGCAGACAGTCGTTGATGCGGTTAAGGCAGCAGGACTTGAAGTTCTCGAAGTCAACCATCAGGGCGAGTGGGTCAGCGTCACTGCCCGCAAATGATCCCGTCGTGCCACGGGGACGGTTCTTTTGGCACGGCTTTGAAGACATGGGGACGATCCTTCACGTGCCACGGGGACGGTTCTTTTGGCATCATATTGCCAAAAGAGTGGGACGATCCATTAACACAAGGGAAAATCATTCGACAGAAGATGGTCCTGCGGGTAGCTTAAAGATTTGTGATATGTGAATGATTTTACAAGGTAGCAGGTTATGTATAGATTTTTTGTCAGTCCGGAGAATATCTGCGGCAATGATATTTATATAGAGGGCTCGGACGTAAATCACATAAAGAACGTGCTCAGGATGAAGATTGGTGAAGAGGTATCGGTTGTGGCGGTAACAACTTCTGATACTGCGGATTCGGGTGTTCCGTTTGCGGGGGCAATATCTTCGGATGGTCGGGATTCGGAAGCTTTGGCAGCAGGGAAAGATTCTTTAGATAACCGTGAATACCGCTGCGAGATAGCTGACTTTGAGGATGACAGGGTACACCTTAAGCTCCGCTTCATCAAGGAGGATAACGTTGAACTGCCGTGCAGGATTTATCTCTTCCAGGGCCTTCCCAAGAGCGACAAGATGGAATTCATCATACAGAAGGCTGTTGAACTGGGAGTTTATGAGATAATACCCGTAGCAATGAAAAGGTCGGTTGTCAAGCTTGACAAGAAGAAAGAAGCAGCCAAAGTCACCCGCTTCAATTCCATCGCAGAGGCTGCGGCCAAGCAGAGCAAGCGGCGGATAATTCCGGAAGTCAGGCCGGTCATGACTTTTAAGGAAGCGGTGGAATACTGTAAGGATATGGATGTTAAGCTTCTCCCGTATGAACTTGCGGATATGGAAGCCATGGATAGAACAAGGGACATCCTTGCGGGCATAAAGCCCGGGCAGTCAGTGGCTGTTTTCATAGGTCCTGAGGGAGGATTTGATGAAGGTGAAGTCGGTCTTGCGCTAAAGGGTGACTTTGACACGATAACATTGGGGCGGAGGATCCTTCGCACCGAGACGGCCGGAATGACGGTCCTGTCCTGGCTTGTGTATCTTCTTGAATAAGATAAAAGAAGACAGAAGAACCGTCCCCGTGTCCTCAATGAAGCCAAAAGAACCGTCCCCGTGTCCTCATTATGTACAATATCCCACTGTAGTGGTATAATTATAAGTAATTACAGGGGGATTTATTATGCGTATATACCATGGATCTGAATTTATAGTCTCAAAACCGGAATATGGAAAGGGCAGGAAGAATAATGACTACGGGCAGGGATTTTACTGCACTCAGGATATGGATCTGGCACGAGAATGGGCTGTCGACCAGGACAGGGATGGATATGTAAGCTCTTATGACATCGACCTGTCCGTATTGAAGGTGCTTGCCTTGAATTCGAGTGATTACTGTATACTGCATTGGGTGACTTTGCTCTTAAATAACAGAAGGTTTGAACTGGAGACACCATTATCAAGGGAAGCATACCGGTATTTGAGTGAGAACTTTATGCCGGACCTTGGCGAAGCAGATATTGTTACTGGTTACAGGGCCGACGACAGTTATTTCGCGTATGCACAGGATTTTGTTAATGGTGAGATATCGTTGACACAGCTTAATAAGGCCATGCATCTGGGTGACCTGGGTGAACAGGTTTTTATAAAGAGCAGGAAGGCATTTGACAGCATCTGCTATGTGGGTAGTGAGCCTGTATCGGCAGCTGAATGGTATGAGAGGAAGAAAAGCAGGGACCATAAGGCCAGGTATGACTACCACAGGATGAGCATGCAGCCTTATGTGAAGGGTGAACTTTATATGATCCGCATTATTGATGAGGAGGTGAAGCCGGATGATCCGCGCTTACAGTGAACTCTATCTGAAGGATGCAAGAAGATGCCTTGCAAACAGCCTGGATTACGCGGTGCACACCCTTGGCTATGATCTGGTGGAATTCTATGGTATGTTTATCCGCAGTGATCTGGCGACCCGCTTCGAGAGAGGAGATCCCTTTATCGTAGCAGGGAAGTCAGGCATCGAACTGACTATGATGATAGCTGAGAAACATAAGGGTGAGTGCGAGTATATACCGAGGCTTTATCATGATGGTAAAAGCCGTGAATACTGGGTCGGATGGGCACTTGCATTTTATCAGTGGTACAGTTCGTGTACTTTCAGGATGCTTGATGAGGAAGTAAGGATATCAACCATCCTTAACATGTATGATAAATATCATGAGATGGATATAATGCATTTCGTTGACAGGATCAATGAGATGAGGCAGGGCGCCAGGCTTAACAGTTATCTTAAGAAGTACAGGGAACTTCGCGGATATAGCCAGAGTGAACTGGCTGATCTGGCGGGGATCCCCCTTAAGACACTGCAGCATTACGAACAGGGAGACAAGTCACTGGCCAGGGCCAATGCAACATATATCTTATCACTTGCAAGGGTACTTGATTGTAAACCGGAGATTTTGATTTAAATGATGACAGCATATTTGGATAATTCAGCGACAACGAGATGCTTCGATGAGGTGCGGGAATATATGTCCGAAATAATGGACAAATACTATGGCAACCCGTCGAGCATGCATATGGTGGGAGTAGAGGCTGAGAAGCATATAAGGTATGCAACGGATGTTTTCGCAGGCCTTCTTAAGGCAGACCCCAAGGAGATAGTATACACATCAGGTGGGACAGAGTCAGATAACCTCGCACTTATCGGGTGTGCCGGAGCCAATGCAAGGGCAGGCAGGCATATCATAACGACTAAGATCGAGCATCCTGCGGTTCTTGAGACCTGTGCCTATCTAGAGAAGGAAGGCTATGAAGTCACATATCTTGATGTGGATGAGTCGGGTCTTGTAAGGGCGGACGATCTTAAGGCTGCCTTAAGGGATGATACGATACTTGTGTCTATCATGTACGTAAATAATGAGATCGGATCCCTGCAGCCTATAGGTGAACTGGGACGGATCATCAAGGAATACAATAAGAACATACTCTTTCATGTGGATGCGGTCCAAGGCTTTGGCAAGGTCAGGATCAACCCGAAGAAGGAGAAGATAGACCTGCTTTCGGTGAGCGGACACAAGATCCACGGGCCCAAGGGAGTGGGGATCCTCTATGTAAATAAAAATGTTAAGATAAATCCCATAATGTTTGGCGGCGGCCAGCAGAAGGGATTAAGATCTGGTACCGAGAATGTGCCCGGAATAGCCGGCATGGCTAAGGCGGCAGAGCTTATATATACTGATTTTGATGAGAAGATGGACAGGCTGTATGAGCTTAAGGCTTACTTCATCAGTGAACTTATGAAGCTTGAGGGGATAACCATTAACGGGCTGCCGCGATACGAAGCTTCTCCGGCAAATGATGATAAGACAGACGCAGGGATTGGTGAGCCTAAAGAGGCTGTAAGAAAAACAGCTCCCCATATAGTAAGCGCTTCGGTGGAAGGGATCCGTGCGGAGGTCCTTCTTCATGCACTTGAGGAGAAGGGGATATATGTTTCGTCAGGATCAGCCTGCGCTTCCAACAAGCCGGCGATCAGTGCAACCCTTAAGGCGATCGGTGTTAAGCAGAACCTGCTTGATTCTACGATAAGGTTTTCTATGAGTGTGGAGACGAAGAAGGAAGAGCTTGAATATACGTTTAGCGCATTAAAGGAGTTACTGCCGGTCCTCAGAAGATTTACGAGAAGATAACATTATGATAGGAATAAGGGATATTGCAAAGATGGCGGGTGTTTCGGTATCCACCGTCTCGAATGCGATAAACAGCAAGAAAAATGTAGGTAAAAAGACAAGGGAGAAGATCCTTAAGCTGTGCGAGGAATACGGGTATGCCGGGCATGCGGCCGGGGATAGGGAAGGCATATCCGATATCCGCACGATCCTTTTTAATTTCTCGGACTTTGACAGAAGCTTCTATCTTGAGATCATAAACGGCGTCAATACCTATGTCAGGGAGCACGGATATGACCTTATGATCTGCACCAAGGTATCCTGCGAGAAGTTCATGAAGTCCGGGCTTACCTGCGGCTGCATAATCCTTGATATGGCCATGAAGAATCAGCTGCTCTTAGATGTTGCCGACAGTGACTATCCGATCGTAACCCTTGACCGTTACCTTGAGCATCCATATATAAAGAGCATCCTCATAAACAACTACGATGCCATGGCCGAGCTGACAAGGGGACTTGTGAGCCGGGGCTATCGGAAGTTCTCATTTATAGGAGGGCCTGAGAACACGGATGACAACATGGAACGATACCGGGCCTTTACCGACGTGCTGAATAAGAACCACATCAAGTTCAAGGCATCGAACTACCATGCCGGTGATTACAGGCAGAAGTCGGGATACATGACAGCCAAGCTCATGGCCTTATCGGGCAACCTGCCCGACTGCATAGTGTGTGCCAACGACCTGATGGCCATAGGAGCCATGAAGGCGCTTAACGAAGCAGGCTACAGGGTACCGGAGGATGTTGCGGTAACAGGATTTGATGATGCAACGCTTGCCGAGCCCATGGGTCTTACTACCGTGAGCATTCCCAATTATGAGAGGGGATACATAGCAGCACAGTATTTAATGGAAGGAGTCATCACGGGCGAGCCGACACCGCCGCTAAAGATAAATGCTACAGTTAAGTGGCGTAAGAGTGTAAAGGACAAGCTGTACAATTAGTAAACAGTTAGTAAAATCAGGTAAAATTTAGTAAAACGAAGTAAAATCATATGGTAAGTATGAACAAACAAGAGCGGACTTAAGTCTGCTCTTTCCTTTTTTACAAGGCATTTTGAACGAAAAGAAGAAATAATCTCCTGAAGCGTTGACGGGATATTTCACAAGGGTTTATGGTTCAGTTGCAAGATACGTATCGCGATTTGATGATCAGGAAAACAATATAAATGAAGGTATTTCAGGAGGGAAAGAAATGAAGAAGAGACTCATAACAATGATCGCGGCAGCAATGTCAATGACTATGTTCATTGCAGGGTGCGGTGGTACTGCGCAGACAGGCAGTGCAGATTCACAGGTTGCAGGTGCCAAAACAGAGAAGGCAGAGGCAGCAGATGACAGTGACGAGGACAGCACAGACGCAGGTGCGGCAGACAAGATAATAATCTTCCAGAGTAAGGCCGAGATCCAGGACCAGCTTGAAGACTGTGCCGAGGCCTTCACCGGGGAAACAGGTATCGAGGTTGAGATCTGGGGAACGACAGGTGATGATTATCAGCAGCAGCTTGAAACCAAGCTTGCCAACAACCAGGGTCCCACGATCTTCACCCAGCAGAGCGGCGATATACTTGAGAGACTTAAGGACTACTGCGCCGACCTTTCGGATGTTGAATGCATAGGCAGCATACCCGAAGGCCTTATCGAAGACATCAAGGTTGACGGCAAGACGGTAGGTATCCCTTATACAATGGAAGGCTTCGGTATCGTATACAACAAGTCACTGTGCGATGCCACAACGCTTAAGTCCACGGATGACTTTGTAAAGATGATAAAGGAACAGAATGATGCAGGAGTCAGCGGCTTCGAGCTTACAAGCGAGGATTACTTCCTTATTGGACATATCCTGAATACTCCTTTTGCCCTTATGGATGATCCCGATGCTTTCATAAAGGATCTTGCAGACGGCAAGGCTAAGATGGCTGACCAGGATGTATTTAAGGAATTCGCACAGATGATGGTTTCGATTAGGGATAATTGCTCGAACCCGCTTGAACAGAATTACGACGGTCAGATCGGTGACCTGGCAACAGGCAAGGCAGCAATGATCCACCAGGGTAACTGGTGTGCCGGAATGTTCGGCGATTATGAATTCTCTGATGCGGGCATGGCTCCCCTTCCTCTTGCGGGAAACGACAAACTGGCTGTATCCGTACCCTACTACTGGGCAGTAAATGCAAGCGCAGATGAGGCTGAGCAGGCAGCAGGCAAGCAGTTCCTTACATGGTTATATACATCAGAGACCGGAAAGAGCTACCTCTACGATCAGTTCGGCTTCGTACCCGTAATAAAGGGTGATGTGAACGAGAACCTTGATGTACTGTCACAGGATATGCAGAAATACGTTGAAGCCGGCAGGACCATAGGCTGGAACATGGCCAAGTGGCCCGCTAATTCGATCAATGTATACTTCGCACCCCTGGCACAGGAATTCTTCACATCAGACATGAGCGCGGATGATTTCCTTGCAGGTCTTGACAAGGCATATGCTGACGCGATCGCCAACCAGGATAAGTAACGGGTGATCGGGAAAAGGGGTTACACATGAACGCAAGAAAAAGAAAAGACGCAGGCTGGTATGCACTCTTCGTGTTACCTGTAGTAACGGTTTTTACAATAATAGTGATAATCCCGTTCGTTATCGGCGTGGGCTATTCCTTCTTCTCATGGGATGGCCTGCCGGTACACGAGAAAAAGTTCGTGGGATTTGAGAATTACATAAGGCTCTTTGACGATTCAAGGTTCCTTGTATCAGCCGGACATACACTTGTATTCACCCTGATAGCGGTGGTCCTTATAAATGTGCTGGGACTTACATTTGCCCTGGTGGTAACAGGTAAGCTCCGCACCAGGAACATTTTAAGGACGATGCTTTTCATGCCCTATCTTATCGGCGGACTGATCCTTGGTTACATCTGGAAGTTCATACTCGGAGAAGGTCTTAAGATGCTTGGCGGCAGCAACTGGCTGGTCGACAAGAAGATGGCCCTGGTGGCCCTTATCATAGTCGCCACCTGGCAGATGGCAGGCTACATCATGATCATATACATAACAGGTATCCAGGGGATCCCGGATGACGTGCTCGAAGCGGCAGCGATCGACGGCGCAGGATTCTGGCAGGAGCTTATCTACATAAAGCTTCCCCTTATCATGCAGTCCTTTACCATATGTCTCTTTATGACTCTCTCGAACTGCTTCAAGATATTCGATACCAACCTTTCGTTAACGGGCGGCGGTCCCAACAACGCAACCGAGATGTTCGCTATGAACATCTACAACGAGATATTCAAGCTTAACAACTACGGCTACGGCCAGGCCAAGGCGATCTTATTCCTTATTGTGGTTGCCACATTTACCCTGCTGCAAGTAGCCATCACCAAGAGAAAAGAGGTGCAGATGTAATGAAGATGAAGAGATTTTTCCTCAACTTAGTCCTTATCCTCTTCGGGTGCGTATACCTGTTTCCGGTTTATATAATCGTTGTTAATGCTTTCAAGAACAGGGCTCAGCTGTATGAGAATATCTTAGCGCTGCCGGAAAGCTTTTCCTTTCAGTACTTTACCAAGGCCATGGACAAGATGGATTTTGCCAACGCCTTAAAGAATTCGGTGATCATAACACTGGTATCATTACTCTTTATCGTTGTGCTTGATTCCATGTGCGCATGGATGCTGGCAAGGAAGGACGGGAAATTAAGCAGGTTCATATTCATGACTTTTGTTGCGACCATGCTCATTCCCTTCCAGACGCTGATGATGCCTCTTTTGCAGGTGCTTGGATTCTTCAGAGACAGGCTTAACTTCCAGATCACGGATACGCCCGGCGGACTGATCTTTTGCTACATAGGGTTCGGAACTTCGATGTCGGTATTCCTCTTCCACGGATTTGTAAAGTCGGTGCCGGTAGCTGTCGAAGAAGCAGCGACCATTGACGGGTGCTCAAAGCTGGGAGTATTTTTCAGGATCGTATTTCCCATGCTGAAGCCTGTCACCATGACAGTCATCATCTTAAATGTCATCTGGATATGGAACGATTACCTTCTTCCGTCCCTGATACTTTACAGCAGGAAAAATCGTACGATCCCGCTGTCCACTGCGAATTTCTTCGGCCAGTATACCATCCAGTGGAACCTAGCGATGGCGGGACTTACGCTTACCATAATACCGGTTATAATCTTCTACCTGTGTGCCCAGAAGTACATCATCAAGGGCGTTGCAGCGGGAGCAGTCAAATAACCTAAGGAGCTTTTATGCAGGATTATATATATGAAGTAAACGATCTTAATCTGAATAATGATGAGCTGATGCTGAACGAGACCCTCTTTCACAACGCCAACGGTTATCTGGGCGTGAGGGGGTGCTACGAGGAGGGCTATCCGAGGGACTATAAGACGATACGGGGGACCTACATCAACGGCTTTTATGACTATGTCGACATGCCCCAGGCAGAGAAACTCTACGGCCTCTGTGAGAAGAAGCAGACGATGATAAATGTTGCCGATACCCAGGGGATAAGCTTTTGTGCCGACGGTGAGAAGTTCAGCATGTTTGAGGGAGAGGTCATTTCTTCCGTTAGGTCTCTTGACATGAAGGAAGGAGTTACGTTAAGGAAGGTTCATTTTAGATCAGGGAAGGGTCATGAATTCGAAGTAAACGTTAAGCGGATGGCATCCTTCGATATGCCCAACCTCTTTCTTATAGAATACAGGGTAAAGTCACTTGCATATGAAGGTGAACTCACCTTTGAATCCCTTCATATCGGGGATACGAAGAACTTCTTCGACCCCTCGGACCCAAGGGTGGCGGGAGAGAGCCATGAGCACCTTATCCCGGAGCAGGCGCTTAATAAGGATAATGTTACATACCTGTGCACAAGGACGGTTTCCTCAAACCTCTATGTCTGCTCGGCGGTGTCCGAGAAGGTAAGGTATGAGGGGGGCGCCGGTTCCGATCATGAACTTGATGTTTCGGTATCAAGGGAAAATCACAGGTATATAAAAAAGATAAAGACAAGTATAAATGCCGGTGAAGAGGTGGTCCTTACAAAGTACACGATCCTTACGGATTCCTTAAGGAGTGATTCTCCGGTTGATGAAGCCAGGCGCCTTATGGAGATCGCAAGGAATACAGAGACTGAGCTTCTTTATAAGAAGCAGAAGGATTTCCTTAAGGATTACTGGGATAAGTGTTCACTTAAGATCGAAGGTGATGATGAGCTTGATATCGCCCTTCGTTACAATACCTACCAGCTCCTTCAGTCGGCGGGCAGGGACGAGCACAGCAACATTGCGGCCAAGGGTCTTTCGGGTGAAGGCTATGAGGGGCATTATTTCTGGGATACGGAGATGTATATGCAGCCCTTCTTCACAATGACCAATCCGGAGATATCAAAAGACCTTATTTCCTACAGGTATGCGACCCTTCCTGCGGCCAGGGAGAATGCAAGGCTCTTAGGACACAAGAGCGGAGCTCTCTATCCCTGGAGGACTATTGAAGGAAGTGAGTGCAGCGGGTATTTTCCTTCGGGTACGGCCCAGTACCATATCGATGCGGATATCGCCTATTCGGTGGTGGCTTATTATCTGGCGACGGGTGATTTTGACTTTATTGCAGGCAAGGGCGCCGAGATAGTGTTTGAGACGGCCAGGCTGTGGCTGGATGTGGGCAATTACGATAAGGACAGGTTCGTCATCAACTGCGTGACGGGACCCGATGAGTACACCTGCCTTGTGAACAACAATTATTTTACGAATGTTTCCGCCAGGTTTAACCTTGAATGGGCGGTCAAGTTCTACGATCTGCTGACGGAAAACCGCGATCTTAATACGATCGCGAAGATCGGGCTTACCGGCAGTGAGGTCGAGGAATTTAAGAAGGCGGCGGAGTGCATGTACCTTCCATATGATGAAAAGAGGGGGATAAATCCGCAGGATGATTCATTCTTAAGCAAGAAGGAGTGGGATTTCCCGGCTACGCCTCCAACGGATTATCCGCTGCTTTTACACTACCATCCGCTCTATATCTACAGGTACCAGGTCTGCAAGCAGGCGGATACGGTGTTGGCCCACTTCATCTATGAGGATGCCCAGTCCCTTGAGACAATTGAAAAGTCATTCGCCTATTATGAGATGGTGACGACGCATGATTCTTCCCTTTCGACCTGTATCTATTCGATCATGGCATCAAAGCTTGGGATGGTTGAAAAGGCGTATAAGTACTTCGGTGATTCGGCCAAGCTTGATCTCTTCAACCTGCACCACAATACAAAGGACGGGATCCACACGGCCAACATGGGCGGTAATTACATGGCGGTTGTATACGGGTTCGGCGGGCTTCGTATAAAGGAGGACGGACTCCACCTTGCACCGGTTATCCCGCGCCAGTGGTCGGCGTACAGCTTCAAGCTTAACTTCAGGGGCAGCAGGCTGATGGTTTCGGTTGCGCGGACTGAAGGCAGGCCGGATGTGAAGGTAAGCCTGCTTGAGGGAGAGAGCGTTGAGATATTCCTTAATGGAAATAAGCAGCGGATCGGGTGAATAGGTTATCGAAACCAGTAGAATTAACAAGAGGAAACTAACATGAATAATATAAATGCGGTCATCTTCGACCTTGACGGGGTGTTGGTCTTCACCGATAAGTTCCACTACATGGCCTGGAAGAGCGTTGCGGACAGGCTGAACATCCCTTTTGACGAAGAGGACAATAACAGGCTGCGGGGTGTGAGCAGAGCGGAGAGCCTTGAGATAATACTTGAAAAATACACGGGAACACCCCTTAGCAGCGAAGACAAGAAGAAGCTTACCGATGAGAAAAATGAGATATACGTTGACCTCCTTAAGCAGATGACAAGAGATGATGTGTCAAGGTCCGTAAGGCGTGTATTGTCAGATATAAAGGAGCGCGGTTACAAGCTTGCGGTCGGTTCGTCGAGTAAGAATGCAAAGTTTATTTTGGAGAGGGTTGAGCTTGAGGATATGTTTGATGCAATATCGGACGGGACCAACATCACTCATTCCAAGCCGGATCCCGAGGTGTTCCTTAAGGGAGCGGATATGCTTGAGGAAGAACCTTCTCACTGCCTTGTTGTGGAGGATGCGGAAGCCGGTATAGCGGCCGGCAACGCAGGGGGGATGTTTACCGCAGCCGTGGGAGATGCGGTGAACTGCCACAAGGCGGATTATGAGATGTTCTCATTATCGGATCTGCTGTATATCCTCAGATGAGGCTTTGTGAGGACACGTGGGTGTGACACGGGGACGGGT
>JBGUQP010000309.1:0-4963 GCA_045131145.1 Lachnospiraceae bacterium
GGACGTTTCTTTTGGCACAAGAAGCTTGGGCAAAAAGAACCGTCCCCGTGGCACACTATGACCCAATGGAGAAAAGAATGCCCGGGCACTTCAGCTTAACCCTTCCCGGGATGAACGCCGAGGAGCTTATCGTAAGGCTTGGCATGAAGGGGATCTGCATATCGGCGGGAGCGGCATGTGCATCATCGGGTGATGAAGAATCCCATGTCCTTAAGGCTGTCGGGATGAAGGGTGATGCACTTAAGTCGACCGTAAGGATAAGCATGAACGAGGACAATACCAAAGAAGAGATAGATGCCTTCTTTAAAGAACTTGGAAGACTTATAAAAACTAAAAACACTAAAAACACGGAGGAATAACATGATACTGGGTGATTACCATCTGCATTCCACCCATTCCGAGGATGGGGAGGCAGCAATGGATGAGCAGATCGAGGCCGGAATCAGGGCAGGCCTTAAATATATGTGCTTTACCGAACATATGGATATGGACTGGCCCATCGACGACGGGTTTTTGCTCGATACCGATGCATACCTTAAAGATTATGAACGATGCAGGGACAAATATGCCGGCAGAATGGAGGTGCTCTTTGGCGTGGAGTACGGGTTCCAGAGCCATCTTGCCGAGCACAACAGGGAATACGCAAATACGTATCCGTTTGACTTTATCATAGGTTCCCAGCACTTATGTTTCGGACAGGATGTTTATTATCCCGAATACTTTGAGGGCATGAGCGAGAAGGAAGCCTACCGCAGATACTTTGAATGTACGCTTGAATCGGTATGCCTTTTTGATGAATATGATGTAATGGGCCATATTGATTATGTGGTAAGGTACGGTCCGAATAAAAACAGGGATTATACCTATAAGGACCATGCGGAGGTACTTGATGAGATCCTTGTCCAGCTTATAAAAAGAGGAAAGGGTATAGAGCTCAATACGGGCGGCCTTCGCAAGCTGGGGAACGACTTTAACCCGAGCAGGGAAATACTTAAAAGATACAGAGAGCTTGGCGGCGAGATCCTGACCATAGGATCGGATGCCCATAAGCCGTCCGATGTGGCAGGTGATTTTGACAGGGCGGGCGCGGCCCTTAAGGAACTTGGATACACACATTACTGTATATTTAAGGAACGAAAGCCGGTATTTTTAGATTTATAAATTTACCCTTGTATTTTGAGCCGTTAGCGGTTACAATAATGGGTGCGTAAGTCTGCGCGTGTTTTGCGCGCTTGAACATTATATTTATTTAGGAGGAATGTAATATGGCAGTAAAAGTAGCAATTAACGGTTTTGGTCGTATCGGTCGTCTTGCTTTCAGGCAGATGTTTGGTGCAGCAGGTTATGAAGTAGTAGCTATCAACGATCTTACAACACCTAAGATGTTAGCTCATCTTCTTAAGTATGACAGTGCTCAGGGTAAGTATGCACTTGCCGACAAGGTATCTGCAGGTGAGGATTCAATCACTGTTGACGGTAAGACACTTAAAATCTACAAGGAGCCCGATGCAAACAACTGCCCTTGGAAGGAGCTTGATGTAGACGTTGTTCTTGAGTGCTCAGGTTTCTATACATCCAAGGAGAAGGCTCAGGCACACATCAATGCCGGCGCTAAGAAGGTAGTTATTTCTGCTCCCGCAGGTAATGATCTTCCTACGATCGTTTACAATGTTAACCATACAACACTTACCAAGGATGACAAGATTATCTCAGCTGCTTCATGTACAACCAACTGTCTTGCACCTATGGCTAAGGCTCTTAATGACCTTGCTACTATCAAGTCAGGTATCATGAGCACGATCCATGCTTATACAGGTGATCAGATGATCCTCGACGGTCCTCAGAGGAAGGGCGATCTGAGAAGGTCTCGTGCAGGCGCTATCAACATCGTTCCCAACTCAACAGGTGCTGCCAAGGCTATCGGCCTTGTTATCCCTGAGCTTAACGGCAAGCTCATCGGTTCCGCTCAGCGTGTTCCTACCCCTACCGGTTCAACAACGATCCTTGTTGCAACAGTAGAGAAGAGCGTTACCAAGGAAGAGATCAATGCAGCTATGAAGGCTGCTTCATCAGAGTCATTCGGATACAACGAGGATGAGATCGTTTCTTCAGATATCGTTGGATCAACCTATGGTTCAATCTTTGATGCAACCCAGACAATGGTTGGCGCTGACAATCTTGTACAGGTTGTTTCATGGTATGACAACGAGAACAGCTACACATCACAGATGGTTCGTACTATCAAGTACTTCGCTGAGCTCGGCTAATCAAGATAAGTAAGATTAATGGCCCGGTCATTTGGACCGGGCCTTTTTTTCTTTAATAATAGAGTAAAATGCATTATAATATTCTTGTTTGCAGGAAATTATTCGGGGCATTTCGCCCGGAGGTGCAGGGATGGAGAAGAAGGAATTCTATGATACCGGTTACGGCGGCAGGATGCCTGCTGGACTGCCGGGAGGATTTTTCGTTTATGAGGCAACGGGTGATGAGAGGATTCTCTATGCAGGACCCAATGTGGTAAGGCTCTATGGCTGTGATTCTTTTGAAGATTTTCTTGATTACACTCACGGGACATTCGAGGGAATGGTCGATCCGGGAGATTACCTCAGGATACAGAATCAGATTCAGGCCCAGACCCTGTTCGGAGAGAAGAGACATGATTATGTGCGCTACCGTATCATCACCAAACAGGGTGAGATAAGATATATAGAGGATTTTGGCCACCTTCTTCATTCGGAGGGCGGCAAGAGCTTTTTCTTCGTATTTATCGTTGATGTCGACCAGAATGAGTTCTTGAACCACAACCGCAATTCCCTGGCTGAGGCCGAGATCCTTTCGGCCAACAATGAAACCGATGAGCTTACGGGACTTTTCAATATGTCTTTTTTCTATCATAAGACCCAGATGCTCCTTTCTTCTCCGGAAGGACGACGGCAGGATATTTCCTTTATAGTTTTTGACATACCGAATTTTAAGCTGTATAACGAGCGCCACGGCTTTAAACTTGGTGATGAACTCCTGCGCGATCTTGCAAGGACCATCAAGGAAGCCTTCCGCGGATCTACCGTTGCCAGGTTTTCGGATGACCATTTCGTGGTATGTTACATTGGCCCCAAAGAGAACGTTACCACAGGTGTTGAAGCAGTATATAAGAAGATGCTCCTTTCGGAGGATACCAATAAGAGGGTGAGGATAAAGGCAGGAATCTATTACCTTGATGACAGGAGGGCGGAGGTAGGTCTTGCCTGTGATCATGCAAGACTTGCATGCAATTCCATTAAGGGAAGGCATGATGTCAATTACTGTGTTTATGATGAGATGCTGCGGGAGAACATGCGTAAGCAGCAGTATGTTGTCGATCATATTGATGAAGCCATCGAGAAGGAATATATCAAGGTGTTCTATCAGCCGGTAATAAGGGTGAAAACAGGGCAGATATGCGGATATGAAGCGCTTGTACGCTGGATAGATCCCAATATAGGCCTGCTCTCGCCGGGTGACTTTATTGACACGCTTGAACAGTTCCACCTTATTCACCTGGTTGATAAGTATGTTATAAAGAGGGTGTGTAAGGACTACAGGATGCTGCTTGATGCGGGAGAGCCCATGGTTCCGGTCTCGATCAATATTTCAAGGCTTGATTTTGAGCTGTGCGATATATTCGGTATAGTTGAAGAAACCCGTAAGGAATATGAAGTCACCCGCTGCATGATAGATCTTGAGATAACCGAGAGCACCCTTAACGATAATGTCGGCTACATAAGGTCCGAGTGTGATAAGATGCGTGCTCTGGGGTATCATATATGGCTGGATGATTTCGGGAGCGGCTATTCATCACTTAACACCATTGCCGAATATAACTTCGATGTCCTGAAGCTTGATCTTGTATTCTTAAGAAGCTTTGATCACAATCCCAAGACGGCAAAGCTTATGGAATATATAGTAGAAGGCGTTAAGGGTATGGGGCTTACAACGGTGTGCGAGGGTGTTGAGAGCGGGGACCATTATGAATTTCTCAAAAAGATAGGCTGTGAGCGGGCCCAGGGCTACTATTTCGGTAAGCCCATGCCGCTTGATGAGATCAGGACATTTACCAGAAACAAGGGCATGACCTGGGAAGAATAAATGATCAGAAGGGGTTAGAAATGAGCAATTTTGAGAATGAGATGAATAAGATGTTTGGAGGAAGCAGGGCTAATTACTCGGTAAGTGATATAGAGGAAGCCAAGAAGAGGCAGAAGAAATACGGAGGGACACTGTATGACAACCTGTCGGCAATAACGCAGGAGAGGACCGGACAGAAACCGCTTGGTCCCATTATTGATAATGCCCAGTCCATGCTTTCAGGAGCATCTAAGAATGCAGAGGCGGCGATGGCTGATATTACCCGGCTTGAGAGCACGGTAAAGTCAAATGCCGATGAGATAAACGCAACGCTTAATGAGCTCAATAAAAATATAAAGTCTGATTTTGAATTTTCTGCAAGGCCTTCGGCAGCGTCTGCAAAAACCGGTGAAATAAAGCCGGGACTTTCTCAGGATGATAACCTGCTTGAGAAGTTCTCAGGCCTTAACGATAAGCTTAAGGAGAAAGTCTTCGGTCAGGATGAATATATTAAGAAGCTTGTGATCGCATTTAAAAGGCCGCTGGTATCGGAGAGGGATAACAATGATGCCCTCAACAGCATTTACATTACGGGTCCTTCCTGCAGCGGAAGACATTATTCCCTTAATCTGATAACGAAAGAGTTAAACGAACGCGGTGTGCTTACGGACGGAGGGATATATAGGATGGATCTGTCCCTGTATCCCACGCCTGCAGAGGAGAAGCTTTTTGTTCAGGACCTTTATTCGGCCCTTAAGAGTAAAGAGTCAGTGGTCCTTTTTGAGAACTTTGCTTCCTGCAACGTTGCCTTTCTTGCAAGGCTTGCCGATCTTGCATCAACAGGCGAGAGCAGGCT
>JBGUQP010000310.1:0-5556 GCA_045131145.1 Lachnospiraceae bacterium
CATGGTGATGGCGACCGGTGATTATTTTGGCTTTCTTGATCATGATGATATTCTTACCCCCGATGCCCTCTATGAAGTTATGGAGGCACTTGAGTCGGGTATGGACAGGGACGGGAATATTTACCGTAGCAGGTATAAGGCTGTATATACGGATGAGGATAAGATAAATCAGACAGGGAACAGGTATTTTGATCCCCATATCAAGCCGGATTTTGATCTGGATCTTCTAAGGTCAAACAATTACATATGCCATTTCTTTGTTGTAAGGGCTTCGGTAGCGGTAAAAGCGGGAGGCTTCAGGAGTGAGTTCAACGGAGCCCAGGATCATGATTTTATCTTCAGGTGCATAGAGCAGATGGATCCGTCTCAGGTATATCATATACCAAAGGTGTTATATCATTGGAGATCAAGCCTTAAGTCTACTGCAGAGAATCCGGATGCCAAGCTGTACGCATATGAAGCCGGCAAGCAGGCAGTGGAAGAACACCTTAAGAGGCTTAACATAAAGGCGGTTGTTTCAAATACATCCCATCTTGGTTTTTACAGGGTTAAGTATATTCCGAATACTCTGAATATTAAACTTATGACCCGGACCGAATGGGAAGGAATAAAGAGGGAAGAATTAAATGCGGTCAGTGAACCTTTTATAATGATAATGGGTGACAGGATACATCCGATAACAACAGATTATCTATCAGAGCTTGCGGGTACTTTGTGCAGGGACGAGGTAGGTGCAGCAGGCGGTAAGATATATGATAAAAACGGAAAGATAGATTCTGCCGGCTATTCATATGATAAGAATGGCAGACTTAAGCCTGATTTCAGGGGTATGAACGGAAACTATTCGGGCTACCTCCATCGGGCATCCATACAACATAAGACTGACGGTCTTGCAGCGGACTGTATGATGATCAAGAAAGATGCGGTTATATTTGATGATAAACCAAGGATGTCGGACAGGTATATAACGGTATATGATCCATATGCGGAGTTTAAGAGAAAATGACGGTTTCCATCGTTATACCCAATTACAACGGTGAAAAATATCTGAAGGAATGTATCGGGGCGCTGAATGCTCAGACAATGAAGGATTTTGAGCTTATCATCGTGGATAACGGATCGACGGATAAAAGCCTTGATATAGTAAGGGAGACAAGACCTGATACAAGGGTAATAGAGCTTGATAAGAATTACGGGTTTTCAAGGGCCGTAAATGAAGGGATAAAAGCTTCCGGGACAGAATATGTTATCCTGCTTAATAATGATACCCGAGCCTTGCCTGATTTTACAGGGAAGTTGTATAATGCCATAAGGAAGGATAAGAACATTTTCTCTGTAAGTGCCAGGATGCTGAGGATGGATGCACCGCGCCTTTTAGATTCGGCCGGAGATATGTACTGCTGCCTTGGATGGGCTTATGCAAGGGGTAAGGATAAGCCGAGGGAGAATTACGATAAGACCGCAGAGATCTTCTCATCATGTGCAGGAGCTGCTATATACAGAAAGGCAGTGTTTGAAGAGATCGGGTATTTTGATGAGGAGCACTTTGCTTATCTTGAGGATGTTGATGTAGGATACAGGGCAAGGATAAGCGGTTACAGGAACATGTATGAACCCGGGGCCGAGGTATATCATGTGGGCAGCGGAATGTCCGGCTCAAGATATAACAGGTTCAAGATCAGCTTATCATCAAGAAATAACGTATATCTGATCTATAAGAATATGCCGCTTGTACAGCTTATATTGAACCTTCCGTTTCTTATTTTGGGTTTCCTTGTAAAGACAGCCTTCTTTATAAAAAAGGGTGAAGGAGTTACCTATGTAAGAGGACTTTTCAGCGGAATATCCATGTGCAGGCACGGAAGGAGATTCCCATACAGGAATAAAAACCTTAAGAATTATATAAAAATACAGTTGGAATTATGGAGAAATACCATACTCAGATTTATAGGATAAATTGATAAATAAAGAGTCCGAAATATTGGACAATATGGAAGAACCTAAAAATGATCAAGGATAATCAGAGGATTTTCAACAGAATACATATTGTACTTGATGCCTTTATAATAGCAGGAACCTATTGGTTCGCTTGGTGGCTTAAATTCAAGAGCGGACTGATCGATTTTACGATGAGCCTTCCCACCAGCTATTTCAGGAAGGTTATGTATTTTGTAGTGCCTTCATATCTGCTTCTGTACTATTTCTTTAACCTTTATAACAGCAAACGCGCTTCGGGAAGAAAGAGGGAGCTGTACAATATAATCAAGGCCAATACCGTAGGAAGCCTTGGGCTTATCGTTGCCATGTATCTGCTGGGACAGACTCACTTCTCCAGGGAGATGATATTTATCTTCTGGTGTGCAAATATATTTACCGAAACCCTTATAAGAAATATCATAAGATATCTGCTCAGGTTCTTCAGAAAACGCGGATACAATCTTAAGTATGTCCTTCTTGTGGGATACTCCAAATCGGCAGAGTCATATATCAACAGAATACGTCTGAATCCCCAGTGGGGATATGTGGTCCGGGGTATACTTGATGACAACGTGGAGAGAGGGACCATGTATAAGGGTGTCAAGGTTATGGGAGCGGTAGATAACCTGCCCATCATCCTTGAAGAGAATAAGCTTGATGAGATAGCCATCACCCTGTCGCTTAAGGAATACGGCCGGCTCGAAGAGATCGTTAACATGTGTGAAAAATCAGGCGTTCATACGAAGTTTATTCCGGATTACGCCGGGATCATCCCCAACAAGCCGTATACCGAAGACCTGCAGGGCCTGCCCGTAATTAATATAAGACATGTTCCCCTCACCAATACCGTGAATATAATCATGAAAAGGATAGTGGATATTGTGGGTTCTTTCTTCCTGATAATCCTATTGTCACCTGTTATGCTGATATCATCGGTAATAATAAGGTTTGGAAGTTCAGGTCCGGTTATCTTTAAGCAGGAGAGAGTAGGCCTTCACAATAAGCCGTTTAAAATGCTTAAGTTCCGTACCATGTATGTTCAGGAGGATAAGGAAGAAGAGGAGAAGGGATGGACCGTTAAGGATGATCCCAGGGTTACCGGTATCGGAAGATTCTTAAGAAAAACAAGTCTTGATGAACTTCCGCAGCTCTTTAATGTTTTTACAGGTAAGATGAGTCTTGTCGGTCCGCGTCCCGAAAGACCCCTTTTCGTGGAACAGTTCAGGGAGACTATTCCCAGATACATGATCAAACATCAGGTTCGCCCGGGAATGACCGGATGGGCACAGATCAACGGTCTCCGGGGTGACACTTCGATCGAAAAGAGGATAGAATACGACCTTTATTACATCGAAAACTGGACGATGGGATTCGATATCAAGATATTATTCCTTACGGTGTTTAAAGGGTTTATAAATGAGAATGCTTACTAAAACGGACATAATCATACCTGTGTACAAACCCGATGAAAAGCTTGTACGTCTCCTTAAAGGGCTAAAGAGTCAGACGGTCCGTCCGGACAATATTATAATAATGTATACCCGGCTGTCTGAAAGGGACCACATAAGTCCCCATCTTATTGAACTGGCTATGGAAGTATCTGAACTTAGGGTGTATGAACTGTCTGCGGATGAATTTGACCACGGTGGGACCAGAGCTGAAGCTGTCAGGCATTCGGATGCCGATATCTTCATCATGATGACACAGGATGCTGTTCCTGCCGATGATAAGCTTATAGAGAACCTCGTAAGGCATCTTCTAAACTCTGAGATCGGGGCGGCATACGGAAGACAGATCGCAGATTCGGATTCAAGCCCTGCCGAATGTTTTACAAGGGAATTTAATTACCCCGATGAGTCGGTGATCAAGGGTAAGGAGGATTTAGACAGGCTGGGCATTAAAACCTTCTTCTGCTCCAATGTATGTGCTGCCTACAGAAGGGATTCCTACGATAAACTGGGAGGCTTTATCGAGCACACCATTTTCAATGAGGATATGATCTATGCCCACAAGCTTATTATGAACGGATACAGGATAGCTTATTCTGCCGATGCACGTGTTATACATACCCACGAATACAAACCGATGCAGCAGCTTCACCGTAACTTTGATCTTGCGGTATCACAGGCTGAGCATCCCGAGGTTTTTAAGGGTATTTCCTCCGAATCCGAAGGAGCGAAATATATAAGGTCGGCTTTTTCATATTTCAGGGAAATACACAGATCATATCTGATAATCCCGTTTATATGGGGATGTTGTTTCAGATATATGGGATATCTGCTGGGAAGGAATTATAAGAAGCTTCCCGCCCGGATGGTAAGAACCCTTTGCATGAATAAAGGGTATTTCAGAAATATCTAAAGAAGGCAAGGCATGGACAGGTCAGGTTGGATACTCTATGAGTCGGCGGATGCAAGAAAAAACAGCTGGTTCATTGAAAAACTCCAGAGTGAATTAAATCCCTACAGGTTGGAGCTTGTGTATACTGACTATATAGCACAGGCTTATGACAGTGTCCGGGATGATGAGGAAATGGTAAACCGGATGCTTAAAAGCCGGGATATGCCTGCCTTTATTATAAACAGATCACGAAATGCCGATATAGCAAACGGTTTTGAAGAAAAAGGAGTGCGCATCTTTAATCCGTCCGAGGTTACACGTATCGGAAATGACAAGGATTTATCCTATGAACTTGCCGATAAACTGGGTATTCCTTATATGCCTTATATAACCATTGACGGAATGGTTTTAAATCCCCTGATCCCGATCGATGAAGACAGGTCTTTCAAGGAGACGGAATGTTTTAAGGGGATAAGCCGGATTGCCGATGATTATGGATATCCACTTGTTTTAAAACCTTCAGACGGCCATGGAGGAAGACATGTTTTTCTGATAAGGGACGAAGATGAGCTTCATGCGGCAATACAGGAAATTATGCGTACATTTCGCCTGCGTCCTTATAAGAAGCTCCTTTTGCAGAGGCCTTGTGATACAGTAGGCAGGGACTTAAGGATTTATCTGCTTGGGAATGAGATAATAACCGGAATGTTAAGATGTGCAGAAGATGACGGTGACTTTCGGGCCAACTTCTCTCTTGGCGGGACAGCATCGATAGCGACTCCCACAAGACAGGAGAGATTTATAGCCGGAGAACTTGCCGAAGCCCTGCCGTCGGACTTTATCGGAGTGGATATTATTTATGACAAAGGGGGCCCGGTGTTTAATGAGATCGAAGATGCCGTCGGTTCTCGTATGCTATATACCTATACGGACATTGATATCGTGAAAATGTTCGCAGATCACATCTTACGCGCCTTATCTTGACGGAACCGGCCTCTCTTCATTTTTCACAAGCTTCATAAGTGTGTATATTATTCCTGCAAGCGCGATCATCAAAATGATAATACGGATCGTGATATGCAGGTTATCCGGCATTAACTCGTCAAGAAGAAGTCCAGATATATTGAACACTATATGGAAACAGATACAGTTGATCACGGATCCGGTACATTTCACGAGATATCCGATAAAAAGCCCCAGTATAAATGCATATATTCCCTGCACAAGGCTCATGTGATA
>JBGUQP010000311.1:0-4395 GCA_045131145.1 Lachnospiraceae bacterium
AATTGGACCGGAGAATACTGTGCAGGATAGCAGAGGAATGCGATGCATTATACAAGGGAAGCAATTGAGCATCGTATAAAGCTTGCAAAGGAGCAGGAAGGCATTTCAACGGTAACCCATCCGACATATTTCAGGGTATGGAAATATGATCAAAATCTCGGTCTCATAGAAAACACCCACTCCTATCTGATCTTCGTCTCCAACAACTACCAGCGTCGTAAGGCCGCTATTACAGATGCCAAAAAGATAGCTGCAACCTATAACCTGTTAAGTGAAAAGAATATTGATTCAGTAGAGAAGCTGGACGAAATCATGGCCTCCGTAAAAAAAGAAATGAAGGAAACTCATAAACAGATACGTGAGATAGATGGTAAGATTGCCACCTTAAACGAGACCATTAAATACCTCGACCGCACCTGCAGTAACAAAAAGATATGGGATAACTATATCAAATCCGGCAGGTCTTCTTCCTTTTACGAATCCCACCGGGCGGATCTTATGATATATGAATCAGCCGCCGCATTCCTTAAGCATAATAACGTATCTCCCGATACAGATCCAGACACTTACCGTGATCGGGTAACTGAACTCGAAGAGCAGCGCAATATCCTTTACACTGATCTGCAGGCTCTCCAGAAGGAGCGCAAAGAACTGGATATGATAAAACAAAACGTGGATATCATAATGAATGATACCCACGAAAACACTAAAGAAAAGAAAAAAGAGAGGAGAGTTATGTACTAAGCGTCGATAATTATTTTGACGGAGACACAGAACCGTCCCCTGTCTCCCCTTTTATTCTCCATTCGCATGATCGTGATCCATCATCCAAGACATCCCCGTATGGAATCAAGCAGCTTCTCCTTTGACGGCGGCTTGAGTATATATGCCGCAGGTCTCAAGGAAAGAACCGCCGATATGTTATCCCTGTCACTCACTCCCGTAAGAAAGATGACCGGTATATCCTTAAGGTCATTATCCGCCCGTATCATCTCCAGCGTCTGTCTGCCGTCGCAAACAGGCATCTCATAATCAAGAATGATAAGATCCGGTCTCCTTTTACCCATACTGGCCAGAGCTTTCACGCCCGACGGCGCCAGCTGAACATCATAGTACGGTTCGAGCATGACCTTTATGGCTCTGAGCATCTGACCGTTATCATCTACGGCAAGGATCGTTTTTCTCTCATTCTCTTCCTCTTGAACACTGACTGCAGCATCCTTAAGATCCAGCCTTCTGCAGATACATGCATAGATCGCTGAATGGCTCACCGGTCTGGTTATATTCTGAAACTGATCCGTTTCATAATATTTAAGAAACCTGTTGCTCTCCTCCTCGGTACCCACCGTGATGACGGGTATCTGCGAATAGCTGTCCCTTATCTTCGCAAATACGGACTGCTGTCCTGCATACGTTAACCCCACAAGGCTGATGATGATAAGATCAGGAGATGTCATCCTTATAAGCCCCGGGAGTGTCTGTACATTGTCAGTACCTATCTGAACCCCGAAGTATTCACTGAGAAACCGGTTAAGATCTTCAAGTATCTCAGTCATTTTTCCAATAAGCAATACCTTTTTCATCACAATCCTCCCATTTCACTCTTAATATCTTCAATGCAGGCACTGCAGCCCTCATCATCAACATCAGACACAAGAGCCTTAAGTCTTAAGACACCGCTCCTTATCGCCTCCGGAAGAGGCATTGCCTCAAGTGTTGCCATTGCCTCATCCGCTCTGTCCAGATCAAAGCTCTGCATTGCCAGATCAATGATCTCAAGACAGCCGTATGCCAATTCAACATCGAAATCATCCGTACTGCATTCGTCCCGTACCCCATCATCCATGATACCACCAAGGAGCTGCTTATAGCCTCTCCATTCTTTTATGAAGATATAATTCATTGATGCTATCGTTTCAAAGTCATCGTTTGAAGCTGCATTCTCAAGGATTTTTGCCATCCCTGCCAGCGGTACGATCCCGATTATCTGGGCACTGCTCTTCATACCGTGAACCTGTATCCTGTATGCCTCCATGGCATCCTTATCCGGCAGCCCGGCATATATTCCCTCGAGCCTGTCGGCATGCAGCTCTATACAGTCAAAGAAATCCGAAAGTACACTCCTCATAAGTGCCGTATCCGGCAAATGGAGTATGGCATAATCCCAGTCAAGTCCGTCTATCTTAGGATATTCACCTGCTGTCACTGATAATCCCTTCTGCTCATCGCTCTCCTGCCGCCTTTCAAGCTTTTCATCAGGCAGATAATCCGCTATCATCTTGTCAAGCTCCTGCCCGTTTATGGGCTTGGAGAGATAATCCCAAAAGCCATAACCAACATATTCCTCTTTCGCTCCTGCCGCCACATTTGCCGTCAGGGCAATTACAGGCGTATCAGAGTTAAGATTTCCCTCAAGCTCAGCCATTCGCTTCCTTGTCTCTACCCCATCCATTCCGGGCATCCTGTGATCCAAAAAGATGATATCATATTTCTCACGGGTAAGCTTATCAAGACACTCCTCACCGCTTCCCGCGGTATCTACATTGATACGTGTTTCCTTCAGGAGACCCGCAAAAACAGTCAGGTTCATCTGAATATCATCAACAGCCAGAATCTTCGCATCCGGAGCCGTAAATGATGCACTGTATACGGGATTATTCTTAATACTCTCCTTCCACGCTTTTTCATAATCACCAAGCGGTTCCCATGATACCACCTTCTGAACGATCTCAAACGAGAAATCCGATCCCTTGCCGTATTCACTTGCAACCTTAAGCTCGCTTCCCATCATGGCAAGAAGCCTTGTGGTAATACTCATACCCAGACCGGTACCCTCAATGTTTCTGTTACGTCCTTCATCGATCCTCTCAAATGCACCAAACAGCTTACCGATGTCCTCTTTCTTTATCCCCGTCCCTGTATCCTTTACGCTTACTCTGAGCTTTATATGCTCATCATCCGCCCTTTCCCACGACAGAGCAAGAGTCACACTTCCTTTTTCTGTATACTTTACTGCGTTGGTAAGTATATTTGTGAAAACCTGCTTTATCCTTATCTCGTCTCCGTACATGCGTGACGGCACATCAGTGGAAATATCGGTTATCAGATCAAGTCCCTTCTTCTTTGCTCTTATGGAGATCATTGTCACAAGATCATGAAGCGTAGAGGCAAGATCATATTCATTCGGCAATATCTCCATCTTGCCTGCCTCTATTTTTGAAAAATCGAGCACATCGTTAATGATCCCGAGCAGGGTGGTTCCCGCTACCTTTATATTCTCCGCGTATTCTCTGGTGGAATCTTCGTGACTTTCCCTGAGGATCATCTCATCCATCCCCAGAACAGCATTTATCGGAGTTCTGATCTCATGGGACATGGATGAAAGGAATACGCTCTTACTCTTACTCTCCGCTTCGGAAACAGCCAGACGACTCTGTACCTTCCTTATATCATCCACCTGCTGAAAAACAACAAACATAAGAAGGCACAGCAAGCCGATGAGCATTGGCAGTTCGCTGCTTTTCAATTCAAAGAATATAAGCATGATGATCTCAATGATCGACATTATAAGGAAAGCCGCAAAACCAAGGGCAGTATAAAAGTACTCCTTTATATGCCCATTCCTTATATCAAGTATCAGCGTGGCAAAAACACCGACAACAGACATTGCAAGAACCGAATCAATATAGACCAGTGAGGTCTGGAATGACTGTACTCCCGTAAAATGCAGTATCGTCCATAAGACAAAGCTTACAAATGAAATGTAGAAAAGTATGGTAAAGCAGTTGTCGTATCTCCCCTTCTGAATGGAATTAATGTATATCAGCAGCGCAAAAGGCATAGTCATGCATAGCATAAATCCCATGATACCGTCAGCATAGTATATCCCTGTAACAAACGGAGTAAGCTGCGATACGCTGATCAGCCAAAGCGCGACATCCATGATACCCAGCGCCGCATACAGAACATCCATTGGCTGCCTGTACCATATCCGCATTACGAGCACTATGATGCAGACCATTGAGGCTGCAACGAGCAGCACAATCGACATTACAAAGGCGGAACCGTATTTGTCATAAAGATATGGTCTAAGACCATCGCTCGATATGACAAAGGTCTCGGGAACAACCGTCGGATGCCAGTCAGTGCTGTATCTTTTTATCACAAGTGAAGCTCCGGAGTCAGACTCATCAAGGTTCACCATAATGTAGAAATCCTTAAGTGAGCCCCCGGGGATCGCAACATCCCTCGATCTCTTGAAATCCTTTCTGAGAACTCCGTTGATATAGACTTCCACATCACTTCTGTTCAAAAAACACAGCAGGCATCCACCAGGAAGATCATCAGGCAGCACAGCGCTTATAGTGAAATCCTCATGCATAGCCCTCTCATCAT
>JBGUQP010000312.1:0-4996 GCA_045131145.1 Lachnospiraceae bacterium
TAAGGGTGATTATGTGGGCTTCGACCTCGATCTTGCGCAGGAAGTATGCAACCGCAAGGGTTGGGAGCTTAAGAAACAGCCGATCGACTGGGATGCCAAGGATATGGAACTGTCATCTGGCTCGATCGACTGTATATGGAACGGCTTTACCATCCAGGGACGTGAGGATGCTTACGAGTGGACCATTCCCTATGTTGATAATTCACAGGTGTTTGTTGTAAAGAGCGATTCGGGTATAAACAGCCCGGCCGATCTTGCCGGCAGGAAGGTCGGAGTGCAGAAGGATTCATCGGCACTTGCTGCCCTTGAGGGTGATTCTGCCGATCTTGCGGCCACCTTTAAGGAGCTCACCCAGTATGCCGATTACAATACGGGCTTTATGGATCTTGAGGCAGGCGCCATCGACGCCTTAGCCATTGATATAGGTGTTGCCAACTACCAGATCGCGAAGAAGGGCGACGGATACAAGGTCTTAGATGAGCAGCTGGCAAGCGAGCAGTACGGCGTCGGCTTCTTAAAGGGCAATACGGCTCTCCGTGATGAGGTGGAGGCAGTCCTTAAGGAAATGGCCGATGACGGCACCATACTTAAGATAGCTAAGAATTATTCGGATTTCGGAATGGAAGAATCAATCTGTATAGGCAAGTAATAAACGGGAAGAGAAGAACTTAGATGAAACTTGGCATAATGCTTACACAATTGGCTCATGGAATGCTTACGTCAGTGGAGATATTTCTGCTGACGCTGCTCTTCTCCCTGCCTCTCGGGCTCCTTGTGGCCTTCGGCAGGATGAGCAGGAACAAGATCCTGTCGGCCATAGTTAAGGTATATATAGCGATCATGAGGGGAACGCCCCTTATGCTGCAGCTTATAGTTGTATATTTTGCTCCTTTCTATATATTTGGAATGAACCTTTCGGGTTTTCGTTTTCCCGCAATAATCATTGCTTTTTCAGTCAATTATGCGGCGTACTTTGCCGAGATCTACAGGGGAGGTATCGAAGCCATCGACAAGGGCCAGTATGAGGCGGCTCAGGTACTCGGCTACTCCAAATTCAGGACCTTCTTCAGGATAATCCTTCCCCAGGTTCTTAAGATAATCACGCCCAGTGTCACCAATGAGACGATAACCCTTGTCAAGGATACGTCTCTTGCATTTGTTCTGGCCCAGGCCGAGATGTTCACCATAGCCAAGCAGATAGCGGCCAAGGAGGCAAGCGTTGGTCCGCTTATGGTGGCAGGCGCCTTCTACTTTGTCTTTAACTTTGTCGTTGCCTTTGTTATGGACAGGATCGAGAAGCGGCTTGACTATTGGTCATAACAATTCAGAACGGAGTAACATATGGATCAGATCCTATTGGAAATAAAAAATCTGAAAAAGTCATTCGGCGGCGAGGAAGTCCTTAAGGACATATCCTTAACCGTTAAGAAGGGCGAAGTGGTGTCTATAATAGGACCGTCGGGCTCGGGTAAGTCGACGGCTCTTCGTATTTCCACCCTTCTTGAGAAAATGGATGGAGGTACCCTCATATATAACGGCCGGGTGGCGGCCACGGACAGCAGCGGCAGTGTAGTCTACGCCGACAAGAAGGAACTTAAGGAGATAAGCCGGTGCTTCGGTCTTGTCTTCCAGTCCTTTAACCTCTTTCCCCACTATACGGTCCTTAAGAACATAATGGAGCCGGTCGTCCTTTCGGGGGCAGGTAAGGAAGAGGCAAGATCACGTGCCATGGATCTCCTTACAAAGCTGGGGCTTGCCGATAAGGCGGGAGCATATCCCGGATCCTTATCGGGCGGACAGAAGCAGCGTGTTTCAATAGCAAGGGCTCTTGCCCTGCAGCCTGAAATACTCTTTTTTGATGAGCCCACATCAGCGCTGGATCCGGAGCTTACGGGTGAGGTGCTTAAGGTTATAAAGGGACTGGCAGCCCGGCACATGACCATGGTGATCGTGACCCACGAGATGAAGTTCGCGAGGGAGGTATCCGATCGTATCCTCTTTATGGAGAACGGTGTTGTGCATGCCCAGGGAACACCCGATGAACTCTTTAATTCGAATGATGATAGGCTTAATGCCTTTATAGGTAAGCTTGAAGCCTGATTTTTAAATTATCTTTGCAACATTGTTATTGCTTTTTTTAATCATATGTGATTTAATATCATATGATGGTTAGTCTTGTATCGCTTTTTGGTACGCATTATTTATGACGCATCGACACAGTTCGTGTTAAATCCCGATGGTGAATAAACAACAGGCTTAATATACATACAAATTCATAGGAGAAGAAGATGAATAACAGAGCTAAGTATGAAACATTGGCACTAGCTGTTCTGAAGGATCTGGCCAAGGCAAGGGGCATTAAGGGTCTTACAGGGCTTAAGAAGGCTGACGTGATCGAAGCAATGGTAAAAAAGGATGAGGAGGAAGCGGCTGCAGCGGCTGCAACTGCGGCACCGGCACCGGCACCTGCTTCACATTCTCCGAAGATCCAGGAATTCCCGGGTGCACGGACAGGCGATGAAGCTTCGGATAATTCCGATGGTTCCGAGAATAAGGGAGCCTCTGACGGGATCGACATTTCCGAAGAGAAGAAGAGCCTTGATTCAGGGATCGAAGCAAGCGGTATCCTGGAAGTATTATCCGACGGGTACGGTTTTATAAGGAGCGAGAATTATCTTCCGGGTGAGAACGATGTATACGTAGCTCCCAGTCAGATAAGAAGGTTCAGTCTTAAGACAGGAGATATCATCACAGGTAATACAAGGGTCAAGAGTCAGACGGATAAGTTCGGTGCCCTGCTCTTTGTTAAGACCATAAACGGACTGACACCCCAGGAGCATTCACTTCGCAAGAACTTCGAAGACCTTACACCCATCTTCCCCGACGAGAAGCTGACGCTTGAGCGGCCGGGCGGACCCGTGGCAATGAGGATAATGGACCTCTTCTCACCCGTAGGTAAGGGCCAGCGCGGAATGATCGTATCACCGCCCAAGGCAGGTAAGACAACCCTTCTTAAGGATGTTGCCAAGTCAGTGACCCGCAATAATCCGGAGATGCATCTTATCATTCTTCTTATAGATGAACGTCCCGAGGAAGTGACAGATATAAAGGAAGCGATCGAGGGACACAATGTTGAAGTTATCTACTCGACATTTGACGAACTGCCCGAGCACCACAAGCGTGTTTCGGAGATGGTAATAGAGAGGGCCAAGAGGCTTGTTGAGGGCGGTAAGGATGTCATTATACTGCTCGATTCGATAACCAGGCTTACAAGGGCCTATAACATGACGGTTCCGCCAAGCGGACGTACTCTTTCGGGTGGTCTTGATCCCGCGGCCCTGCACATGCCCAAGAGGTTCTTCGGTGCAGCCAGGAACATGCGCGAGGGCGGAAGCCTGACGATACTTGCGACAGCCCTTATTGAGACGGGTTCCAAGATGGATGATGTTGTTTACGAAGAGTTCAAGGGAACCGGTAACATGGAAATGGTACTCGACCGCAAGCTGTCAGAGAAGAGGGTATTCCCCGCGATCGACATTCCCAAGTCGGGAACCAGGCGTGAAGACCTCCTTCTGGACCGGGAGGAACTTGAGGCAATAAACATAATCCGCAAGGCACTTAACGGACTTAAGGCTGATGAGGCAGTAGAGAAGGTCCTTGATATGTTTGTCAGGACCAGGAGCAACCGTGAATTTGTCCAGATGGTGAAGAAGATAAGGTTCCTGTAGAAAATGCTTGCAATGGCCATTTGCTTGTGGTATTATAAGTGAGCTGTTTGTTGATATGACAGACTAAAACATTTAATTATATATATTTTTATATGATGGAGAGGTGAGAATCATGAGAGAAGGAATACATCCGAATTACCAGCAGGCTACGGTGACCTGTAACTGCGGTAATACATTCGTAGTCGGATCAACCAAGCCTGAGCTTCACGTCGAGATATGCTCCAAGTGCCATTCGTTCTATACGGGCCAGCAGAAGAGCGCAAGGGTTGACGGACGTATTGAGAAATTCAACAAGAAATACGGTGTTGGAAAGTAATAGTGATCATAAGGGCTGGGGCATATACCTCAGCCCTTTATGATTTAAGGTAAATGTTTATGAGCAGGAAATATAAGGATCATTACTCCGGTATCGGCGGTCAGGCCGTTATCGAAGGGATAATGATGAAGAACAAGGATATGTACTCGGTAGCGGTCAGGACCGAGAACGGTGATATAAATGTTACGGTCGAGCAGTATGACTCAATAGCACCCTCGCCCGTTCTTAACCGGATCCCCTTTATCAGGGGTATCTTTAATTTTGTCGATTCGCTTATCTTAGGAACAAGGACCCTTAATTATTCGGCTTCATTTTACGAGGAGGAGGAACCGGGCAGGCGGGGGAAGGAAACAACCGAGGCAGCCGGTAAGTTTGTATCGGTGATAACGGTCATTTTCTCTCTTGTAATAGCGATAGCCCTCTTTATGCTCCTTCCTTATTTTCTTTCACAGCTGGTAAGAAGATGGCTTGTCAATGAAACGGTGATCGCTGTTATAGAAGGCCTTATAAGGATCGCGATCTTCGTCATATATCTGGTTTCGATAAGTGCCCTTAAGGATATAAGGAGGGTATTCATGTACCATGGTGCGGAGCACAAGTGCATCAACTGTCTTGAGCACGGGCTGCCCCTGACCATTGAGAACGTTGCGGGGTCTTCGAGACAGCATAAGAGGTGCGGTACCAGCTTCCTTTTCTTCGTCGTGTTTATTTCCGTTGTACTTTTTGTTTTTATAAGGACCTCCGATCCCGTGATGAGGATTGTCTTAAGGGTCCTTCTGATCCCTGTTATAGCAGGTATCTCATATGAGATAATAAGGCTTGCGGGCCGGACCAACAATCCGCTTATCAACCTTCTGTCGTCACCCGGGCTGATGCTCCAGAAGCTTACCACCAGGGAGCCGGATGCAAGTATGATAGAGGTGGCAATAGTGGCTGTTGATTCCGTATTTGA
>JBGUQP010000313.1:0-3194 GCA_045131145.1 Lachnospiraceae bacterium
GCCGTTGTCACCGATCTTACGAATGCAGAAAACGAAGATGAAAATACACTGACAGCTCCTTCTGCTTACACAGAAGAAACTATAGAAGTCAAGACAGAGAGCAGCACGGATGCTGCCATCTCAAAATATATCGAGGATAGTCTTATAGCAGACACTTCGGAAGTAACAACCCGTACGGGGGCTGCCGATATCATCGCAACGACCGATGAAGGGACAGTTATCCCAAAGACAGCAAAGAGAGCACTTATCGCTGTCCTTATCGTGGTTTTAGTCATCATCACCATAGTTGGTGTAGTGATAATAATGCTACGGATGGGATACTTAAATGCAGTATCGCTCGATGATTACGATGAAGGTTACTCCGATATGCCAATAATGGCAGATACGAGGGAATGAAATGACATTAGACCTGTTACACGAAGAAGAGTATGAAGCACTTAGAAAAAGGCTTAGAGAAGAACCCGATCTTAAGCAGGTTGAACATGATATCACTGCAGGAAACATAAGGACTGATTACAGGATCAAATCCTTTAATGCCATACTTACCACGCTATCTATCGCAGCAGTTATCATCTTTCTTGCTTTAATAGTCCTTGTGCAGATCTGAAAGGGGAAAAATGAAATTCAATAAATGTCTGATGCTGATATCTATATCATTAACTGTCCTTTTTACAGACTTAACTTTTGTAAAGGCCTCTTCTACGCCTTTAGACAAAACACAGGACTTTAGCTGCCAGGTCTTATCAGAAGACCAGGATATAGGCAGCATACTCGATCCGACAGATGCAGCACAGTTTACATGCCTTGTAACCTCTTATGACGGGAGCATCAATCAAACAACCTCAAGGGATATCCGCTTCCTTAAAGATCCCTTGATCACATCCATGGAGGAAGCCAGGGCTGCAATAAGGACAGAGGTCCCGCTCATCACTTCAGACTTTGACAAAGAGCGGATGATCTATACAAAGAATGATAAGCACTATAAGGTATCATACTGGGAAGAGACCGGGAAGTATTATTACTCAAGATACTCGATAAGGGATATATGTTCCTGCAACGATCCCACGACTTCCGGCCTTAAGACTGCGTTTAAAGTAAAACTCTCAGACCCCGGGATGAATACCTTTTATGTATTACTCCCTGACTATAACGATATAACACGTTCTTTTGTCTGTTCCGTATCACTGCGTGTAAGGGATCTTTCCGGTCCTGTCATCGATACCGTGTCTGCTAACTGGGTAGATGAAAGTAAGGGTAACTATAACAGTTCTTCATTTATCGGTGCAGGAACCAAAGAAGAGGATAACTCCCTAAAACTTTCCGTAAACTCACACGATAATGTAACCGGATATCTTGATGAGGATGAACTTACCTATCGTTGGTATCATGACGGCCTTGAATTAGACGATTCAAATAAAAGCGAGCTTATTCTTTCACCCGATGTAAACAATAACGGAATCTATACCTGCATGGTCACGGACGGTAACGGCAATACCACTACTTCCGACAGCATTGATATCTATAACTTTGATACGATGGCACCAAGCGCAGAGATAAAACGGTACCGCCCCATAGAGCTTGCAGACGGCACAATAAACTATGAGGCCTGTGGCAAAGATGATAAAGAACTGTGCTCATATCAGATCATAAGCATTGATTACGATGACACACACTTAGCAGATGATCCTGTAGCCATAACGAAAGATACGGAAGACATCCCGGATGCTTCATCTAACCTGTGGACCCATATGAACCGGTTCATGATCACCGAAAACGGCAAATACCGTATCTACGTGCGTGATATGGCCGGAAATATGTATTCATCAGACGTTATAGATATAACCGGTATAGTACCTTCGGCTCCTCTTATAAATGCAGTGCTTATAGAGCCAAAAACCGATAAAAAAGGAAATCCCGTTACCTTTAACACCCAGAATAAAACCGACTCCGGTACTGCGACGGATACCAAAGGAAGCTTACAGACAAGAAGCATCCCCTACATGACGGTCACTGTCGATGCATCATCAAACGGCAGTGCAGAAGGGCTTAAATACAAGCTTACCATCCAGAATGAAAACGGTACTGAGATTAACGTATCAGCAAAAGATACATCCGACGGCTTTCAGGCTTCACCCGTTTTTGACAACCTGACAGATGATGCAAACTACATCCTCTATGTCAAAAATGCCCTTGATGTTGTCTCAAGCGCAAAATTTGCCCTTAATAAGGATTTTTACTTTTCAGCGGGCAAAGATTCGTCTTACCTTGCCAGAATGCTTTTAAAGCCCCTCTCGTGGTCTCACACGGGTATTTCATTGGGTGTGAGCTTTGGAAACGCAAAATACGTCGACGAGCTCCAGTCAGTATCATTTGACGGAGGGGAATCCTGGATATCCATAAAAGACAACGAAGCAAAGCTTTCAATACCCTCAAACGGGACTTACGAGGTTTTAACAAAAGATAAGGACGGGCATATACACAGATCCGGGGAGCAGGTTATCAGCAATATAGACACCTCGTCTCCAAAACTTGATGTAACGATCGGGGATGACAATAAATCATTTGACCTTAAATGCTCGGATGATCTATCCGGTTTAAGCAGGCTCTGCTATACATATAAATCAGCCGACGGAAAGGTTACGGATATGATGCCGATAAATGTATTCCCCGCAAATGACAGCACTAAGACTTATGACCTTTCCTTCCACATGATCGGAGCCGGCATATATACTTTTTATCTTTACGATATGGCCGGGAATGTATGTAAGGCAGCAAATACCAATACAGACGGGATCTCCATAACCGTAGGCAATGTAGCGGTGGAAAACCCCATGCTAAAGGGTAGCGAAAATGAAGTGGCCCTTAAGATACTTGAAAATATCTCCTATGATGATTCAGAACTTACAAAGGGCCCTGTATCCGTTTTATTTTCAACACTTGATACAAATGAGTTTGCCAACAATGCATATTCATGGGACGAAGGGGTTACATTCTCGAACAACCGTATATTTGAAGCATCAAAGAACGGGACCTATCACCTTACAATCAAGGATATCTATGGCAATACTTATAAGTGAGGTGATATAGTCATTGAAAACATAGACTCCCTGCCTCCAAGCATCGGTTTAGAGGAAGAAGATAATAAGCTTATGATAAACACCTATGATCTTGAATCGGGGATAGAAAACATTTCC
>JBGUQP010000314.1:0-6080 GCA_045131145.1 Lachnospiraceae bacterium
ACATATTTAAGGATATCAGGTTAAAGACAGAGTAAGGGATATCCGCATTGACGGTTATTTCGGTAAGCAGGCCGGCTGAAATGTAAACACAAAAGCAGTTGACATGCTTGAAAAGAAACGGGGTAAATGGTATTATGGTACCTTAGAAGACCGTTTAAATGGAACGAATGAACCATTTGCGACAGAAATACAGGTAACAGTCGGGTAATCCGGAGGGCATAACATGGATCTGATGATGAGAGAAAGGCAGTTGGCCAGGCTTCGTTATTATAAGGAGCGGCTTGAAATGACCTACAAGGACATTTCGGAAAAGTCGGGAGTTCCGGAGAGTACCGTTAAGAAGGTGCTTACAGGGGCTACTAAAAACCCGAGACCCAGGACCTTCTATGAGATTGAGGAGGCTCTTGGGATTAAGCATGTGCTTGAAGAGATTGCGGCAGAATCGCCAAACCTCAGGATGCAGTATGGCTATGGTGAGACTGATGGTTCTTCGGCTCTTGATACAATTGATTATGAACGGGCCAACGATGGTGAGCTGACTCTTGATGATTATTATGCACTTCCCGATGACAGGAGGGTGGAACTGATAGACGGGGTTTTCTATGATATGGCATCTCCAACCAGCACGCATCAGATGATCATAGCTTCTCTTTTGCGTCAGATCGGGAACTATATTGATAAGAACAAGGGCAGATGCGTTACCTTTGTTTCTCCGATGGATGTGCAGCTTGACAGGGATAAAAAGACAATGCTTGAGCCCGACCTCTTTGTTGTCTGCGACAGGGACAAGATAACGGAACATTTCATTTTTGGAGCACCGGATTTTATCATCGAGGTCGTATCTCCTTCATCAAGGCTTAATGATTATGTGCTTAAGTTATGGAAGTACGCTAATTCGGGCGTAAGGGAATACTGGATAATAGATTATAAGAAGGATCTTGTACGTACCTTCTATTTCGATGCGGAAGATATGGATCCTGTTGACTATACCCTTAAGGATGATATCCCGGTAAGGATCTATGACGGGAAGCTCACTTTGAACCTTAGCGGTATACAGACAGATTAAAGACAATATTCAGATAGATATTCCATAGCTTAAGATGGGACAGAAAAGGGAAATAAAAGTATCTTGACATTAAACATTGCGCGAAATATAATGGGGTAAAAGATAAAATCGTAATTTTTTCCGAAAGGACAGATTTATTATGGGTAAAGAATTCGATATACAGGAATATATGACCAGGGGAGTTGAGAGGGTTGTTTCAGATGCGGTAAAGGCAACGCTTAAGAATCCCAAAGAGAGTGCTTTTATGCTTGGCTTTGCAGCATCCAGTGCTGCTGCATCGAAGAAGCGTAAAAAGGCAGAAAAGGCCGGTGAACATATCCCGCCTTTTCTGATCGTCAGCATTACCAGTAAGTGCAACCTGCACTGTGCGGGATGCTATTCAAGGTGCAACCATGCTACCGTTGATTCCGAACCTGTAAGCCAGCTTACGGATGAAGAGTGGTTTAAGATCTTTGATGAAGCGGATGAACTGGGAGTCAGCTTTATCCTGTTGGCAGGCGGAGAACCGATGCTTCGGAGGGATGTCATAGAAGCAGCCGGTAAGAAGAAAAATATCCTGTTTCCGATCTTCACAAACGGGACTTTTATGGATGAACGGTATTTTAACCTGTTTGATGAGAACCGTAACCTGATCCCGATAATGAGCATCGAAGGGAAAAGGGATGTTACGGACTTGAGGAGGGGCAAGGGCATATATGACCGTCTTATCAAAAACATGGATGAACTTAATGACCGCGGACTTATTTTTGGGGCATCCGTTACCGTTACGACTGAGAATATCAGAGAGGTAACTTCGGATGACTTTTTGAATGAATTAGCCGGCCGTGGCTGCAAGGCTGTGATCTATGTTGAGTTTGTGCCGGTCACGGATGAGAGTAAGGATCTGGCTCCGGGTGATGAAGAAAGGGATTATCTTAAGAAGGAGATAGAGAGGCTCAGGGAAGAGAAGACGGATATGGTCTACATATCCTTCCCCGGGGATGAGAAGGGTTCCGGCGGGTGTGTTGCCGCGGGCAGGGGATTCTTCCATATAAATTCGCATGGCGGGGCTGAGCCGTGTCCTTTTTCACCCTATTCGGATGTGAACATAAGGAATTCATCGCTGAGGGAAGCTATGCATTCGCCCCTCTTTATGGCATTGCAAAGCGGAGATATCCTTAAAGATGATCATGACGGCGGATGCGTTCTTTATGAAAAGAGAGAGCTTGTTGAGCAGCTTTTGGCAGGCTGACAATATAGGATTTTCTAAAAAAGTATAGTTTTGACCACTGAATCATGTGTATAATATACTTACAGCAGGATCATAAGGGATCCGATCATGATTACAAAAGACCTTGAATATAAGGAGCAGTTATGGCAGTAGAAGACGGTGTGTGGATCATGCGGGGGCTTGATTGGAACGATCCTTATCGTATCCGCACATGGCAGGAACTTGTCAACTGGATAAATGAGGTTGGGTTTCTTCCGCTCTTTGCAAACGGAGTGGAGGGATTTTCTGCGGAAGAGCACGTATCACCGGATTACTGGTGGACAGGGATCAGGGAAGAGGATCCCTGGGAGTGGCGTGAGATCATAGCGGCAAGTCATCAGGTGGCCTACGGGAAGTTCTTTGATCAGAAGGCGGGCTTTATAAGTGTGGAATGGCTCCCCTGTTTTGCCAATTACAGACGGGGCGGGTATGACTTTGATTCCCGCTGGGAAGACGGACTTGCCAACCGCAGGGAAAAGAAGATCATGGACATGCTCACGGGCAGGGATGAAGACGGAGATGTTACATTTCCGGATGATCAGATATTATCCACGGATCTTAAGAAGAAAGCCGGATTCGGGAAAGGCGGAGAGAAGAATTACCCCGGGATAGTAACAGGTCTTCAGATGCAGACATATCTTGTAATAACCGATTTTCACAGACGAAAGAACAAAAGAGGGGATGAATACGGGATGCCTGTATCCGTACTGCTGCCCCCTGAGGCCATATGGGGATATGAGGCTGTAACGGCAGCCTATTGCGAAAGCCCCGAAGAAAGCTATGACAGGATCGTGGCACGTATAAGGGAGAAATTCCCCGGTGCGGATGATGAAGATATCATTAAGCTTATAGGAAAGAGGAAGCATGATTGAAATAAACGATCATTCGGATCCGCGGCTTGATGTTTATACGAGGTTGTCGGAACCGCAGCTTAAAACCATATATGAACCAAAGGAAGGGCTCTTCATTGCGGAGAGCCCTATGGTTATTGAAAGGGCGCTTGATGCAGGCTTTGAGCCCGAGTCGCTGCTTACCTGCAACGAGGCGGCACCAGGCCACGGCAGGGATATTATTGAGAGGATGATGAGGCAGAATCATTCAATCCCCATATATGTAGGAATGGATGAGGTACTGGGGCAGATCAGGGGATACCAGCTTACAAGAGGCGTCCTGTGTGCGATGAGAAGAAGAGAGCTTAAGCCGGTAGAGGACGTTATAAAGGATGCAAAAAGGATAGTCCTTCTTGATGATGTAGAAAACCCGAGTAATGTGGGTGCGATATTCAGATCTGCAGCAGCTATGTTTATGGATGCCGTTCTTCTTACATACGACTGCTCGGATCCGCTGTACAGGCGGGCCGCAAGGGTAAGTGTCGGAACGGTATTCAATATACCGTGGACGTATTTACCACCTCATATAGACGGACATTTTATAAACAATGATGATCCTAAAGATATTGAGGATGAAGAAGGGAGATACATTGATCTTCTGCATGCTCTCGGTTTTAAAGCAGCCGCCATGGCCTTAAGTGATGATTCCATATCGGTTTCTGATGAAAGACTTAAGAAGGAAAATAAGTTGTGTGTTATAATGGGAAATGAAGGTTACGGGCTTAAGCAGTCTGTTATAGATAAGTGTGATTACACGGTGAAGATCCCGATGGCAGCAGGCGTGGATTCGCTTAATGTTGCGGCGGCAAGCGCGGTTGCTTTCTGGGAGATGAATAATACGGATGAGAACAGAATATGATAGCGGCTATGTACGCAGCTATCGGAGTCAGTATACCAAAGCGATAAGCTGAACCTGTAATATACCGGATCAGAAAATAAGAAACGGGGAAGACCAAATGAACGTACTGATCTACGAGTGGGCCAGTTACACTCATAAGGACATATTGGATACCTTCAGGAAGAAGGGATTTTCATTCAAAGTCTTTAACTACCGGTTTGAAGATGTGAACCATGATGATGACTTTGTGCGGGAGTTTGGTAAATGCCTTGAAGAGGGTGACTATGAATTCGTTTACAGCACCAATTTCTTTCCGCTTGTCGCAGAGTGCTGCAATACCCATAACGTTAAATATATTTCCTGGTCATATGATGCTCCTCTGGATGTGCCGGATATAGAGAGGACTTTGGGCCTTACCTGCAATTATGCCTTTATGTATGACAGGGAGCAGGTGACCGGCTACAGGAATAAGGGATTTGACAATGTTTATCACCTGCCGCTTGCCGTTAATGTAAAGAAGCTTGATTCAATGCATTTGTCTGCAGCTCAGAGGAAGAAATACGGGGCACAGGTCAGCTTCGTCGGGAACCTGTATGATTCGCAGATGATGAACATAATGGGAATCATGGATGACTATCACAAGGGGTTTCTTGATGCGGTCATGAAGGCCCAGTCGAAGATCTACGGTTATTATCTGGTGGATGATGTGCTCACGGATGCCCTGATGGATGATATCAACCGGGTTGTATATGATAAGACCATGGAGTACAGGGGATTAAAGAGTGGTAATACAGAGGCAGGGCCGGAGAAAGGAAGCGGCGGGAAGGATTTAGAAGGAAATGTGCTCCACATAAGCAGGGAAGCCCTGTCGTATGCGATGGCTGCCCAGATCACAAGGGAAGACCGTCTCCTTGCCCTTAAGCTCTTATCGGGTCATTACGATGTTAAGCTCTATTCAAGGGAGAAGAATGATCTTCTTGACAAGGTCACCTATATGGGCATGGCGGATTATGATTCTGAAATGCCCCTGGTCTTTAAGGCCAGCGATATTAACCTCAACATGACTCTTCGCTGCATACGATCCGGTATTCCGCTTAGAGCACTTGATATAATGGGTGCGGGCGGTTTCCTTATATCCAATTACCAGCCGGAGCTTGCCGAATGCTTCATCGACGGAGAAGAGATGGTAATGTATGAAAGCATTGAAGATATGTATGCCAAGGTCTCGTATTATCTTGCGAATCCCGGTTTAAGGACTGAGATCGCACAGCGGGGTCATGCAAAGGTATCTTCGGATTACAGATACGACGACAGGATAGATGAGATGTTACGGACTGCAGAAATAGGAATGTGACACTTTAGCTCAGAGCTGAAGTGTCACATTTTAAAAATTGAGTGAAAAATCCATAGATATGGTTTATAATGTTGATATTAGGGAGGGTATACATATGACCATAAGCGAGAGGATATTTGAACTAATTAAGCAGCGAGGTTATACACAGAAGGAATTTTCAAAGAGGACGGGGATTGCCGAGAGCACGATAAGTGACTGGAAGAAGAAGGGAACCAATCCGGTTTCCGACAAGATACTGATCATCTGTAAGGTGCTTGAGGTGTCGCCGTATTTTTTACTTTCGGGGTCAGAGGATCCGGGAGCGGTAACGAAACCCGTGGCCAAGAAGCCTGCAGCGGTTAAAGCGGCAGGGTCAGCAGCCAAACCGGCTTCGGCGGATAAATCCGGAACCGGTAAGAAAGCCGAAGATAAGAAGCCGGAAGATAAGAAACCGAAAGATAAGAAGCCGGATGAGAAGAAGGGTGCAGTTTCCCTTCCCGAGATCGCGACCATCTCAAGTGATGACGACGATTACCATATCAGGCCGGCTGACGAAGAAACAGGCAAAGATAAGAAGAAGGACAAAAAGAAAGATAAGAAAAAGGATAAAGACAAGGACGGCCTGAAGGAAAAGAAGAAAGACAAAGAGAAGAAGGATAAAGATAAAAAAGACAAGAAGAAAAAGAAGAAGGGATATTTGATCA
>JBGUQP010000315.1:0-3272 GCA_045131145.1 Lachnospiraceae bacterium
ACGGCCAAAATGAACGAAACGATCCAGGAAAGGAGAGCGGAGCTTATATCCATTTTCGAAGGACGAAAGGATAAGCTTATCCTGATAATCGGTCCCTGCTCGGCCGATAATGAGGATTCCGTTATGGATTACATCGGAAGACTCGTGCCGGTCCAGGAGAAGGTTAAGGATAAGATTTTCATAGTCCCCAGGATATATACCAATAAGCCCAGGACCACGGCGGAAGGGTATAAGGGAATGCTCCACCAGCCCGATCCCACGGAGAAGCCCAATCTCTTTAAAGGGATTGAGGCAACAAGACACATGCATATGAGGGCGGTAATGGAGACCGGCTTTGCATGTGCTGATGAAATGCTGTATACGGAGAATTACGGCTATCTTGACGACCTGCTCATTTATGTTGCCGTCGGAGCCAGATCCGTGGAAGACCAGCAGCACAGGCTTACTTCGAGCGGTATCAGCGTACCTGTCGGGATGAAGAATCCCACATCGGGTGATTACAGGGTTATGATGAATGCAATAAGCGCTGCCCAGAACGGCCATACCTTCATATACCGCGGATGGCAGGTACACTCAGACGGGAACAGGCATGCCCATGCGATACTGAGGGGGTACACAGACCAGCACGGGTCAATGAAGCCCAACTATCATTATGAGGATCTTGTCAGGCTGTGTGATATTTATGATGAGATGGAGCTTCTCAATCCGGCCCTTATTGTTGATACCAACCACTGCAATTCAAATAAAAATCCCTTTGAGCAGCGCAGGATAGTCAAGGAAGTCCTTCACTCGGCAAGACATGATGACCGTATAGCCAAGATACTGAAGGGATTCATGATAGAAAGTTACATTGAGGACGGTGCCCAGGAGCCGGGAGGCGGCTGTTACGGTAAATCGATAACCGATCCCTGCCTTGGCTGGGAAGCCAGTGAAAAGCTCATATATGAGATCGCCGACCTGCTGTAGTCATGCAATTGTTGTCATGACGGTGTAAGAATGATATATTTGAATGGATGTCTGAAAAAGGAGATATATCATTATGAACAACAGAAAACCGTATGAACTGTGGCTGTTGATAACGTATTTTGCCATGCTTTCGGTCTGTGTATTCCTGAATTTTTTCTCGAAGGGGCAGACGGGAGGGGCAGCCAACCTTATTGTTAACCTTGTCATGTTTGGCATTGTGGCTGTTATCCTGCTTGACTGTTATATCGGAAGCTTCCGTCCGGTTGCGGGAATAATAAAGGAACTTAAGCGGGTTAACGCAAGAATGGAGGATGATGCCAAGCATACCCACCATTTTTTGTGGGAGAAGTATAAGGACGATAAGGAAGAGATCTTCAGGGTAGCGGTCCTTAGAGAGCAGTTTAAGGACTATAAATACGAACAGGAGAGGATACTCACTTCCGACAAGGCCTATTATAAATGCGATATAGAGGATTATATAAATTATGATCTTATCGATTCCGTCATCCACAGGAACCGGATGAACCAGGTGGCGGGTGTTATGACGGGTCTTGGTATACTGGGCACCTTTATCGGTCTTTCACTTGGCCTTCAGTCCTTTAACACAGGTTCCACAGCCGAGATAACAGGCAGCATAGAGCCCCTTATGGCCGGTATCAAGGTGGCATTTCATACATCGATCTACGGAATGGTGTTTTCCCTGGTATTTAATTATGTCTATAAGAGGATACTGGATGATGCCGAAGCTTCGGTCCGTGAGTTTCTGGGAGAGTTTAAAAAGTATGTGCTTCCCGATACCGAGGCTGATGGGATAAACCGTCTTATAGAACTTGAGAAGCAGCAGGCAGAGTCAATAAAGGGAATGTCGGATACGGTTAAATACCTTATATCGGACGGACTTAATGCGATGCTTACGCCGCAGTTTGAGCGTTTAAATGATACGATCACGGGCTTTGCGAACATGGCGACCAAGAATCAGATGGATCAGCTGTCTTTAGTCGTGAATGCCTTTATATCACAGATGAATGCTTCGCTTTCTGATATGTTCACAAGGCTGTCGGAAACAGTTAATAACACTCTTGCCATACAGAGTGAGAATGAAAAACAGATGGCGCGGATACTTGAGAAAAACATTGCTACATCCGATAACATAAGCCTTATATCGGAAAGGACCGGTGATATGGCCGATGCCCTGAAAGTATATGCCGACAAGCTTCAGGAGCTGCAGGGAAGGATGTCCGCGACTGCAGATATGCTTAAGGAACAGAGGGAGGATGACCGTAAGGTGCTTGACGGTATCACGACATATATCGGGGAACTGGAGGATTACCGCAGGTCGCTTAATTCCTCGGTACAGATGGCGGATTCAAGCATAAAGGCCCAGACCAAGATGGTAAGGGAACTCAAGGAAATGACGGATACACTTCCCGAGGATGTGCGGGAGACCTTCGATGTGATAAACGGAAATCTTCAGAGGGTTGAGAATCACTTCAGGGAGACCATAGAGCAGATACAGCAGGTTCTGTCACAGATGAACGGGCAGATCCAGTATTCCTACAACGGAATAGAGCAGAGCTTTATTAGAACGGCCAAATCGATCGATGAGCTCGCCGGCTTTATGCAGCGGCTTGAAGAGTATTATTCTGGTGGTGGACAGGTATGAAACGCTTAAGACACATGGATGAGGAAACTACATACTGGCTGTCTTATTCGGATATGATGGCAGGTCTTCTCTTAACCTTTGTTCTTATCATTTCCCTGACCATGCTTCATTCCAAGATACAGTTTGACGAAAAAGAGACAGAACTTACAATAAGGTCGGGTGAACTCGAGGATGAGCGTGCGACCGTTGCGGAGCAGAAGTCAAGACTTGATGAACAGGCTAAGATGCTCAATGCCCAGGAAGAGGCACTGGCAGAGCAGGGACAAAAGATCGCAATCCAGGAGAAGACCTTAAGGGAGCAGCATGAGCTTTTGAACAAGCTTGAAGCCCTTATGAGCGAACAGCAGCAGAAGCTTGACAATATCATAGGCGTCAGGACAGAGCTTATCGAAGAGCTTAAGGAGGAGTTCGGCAATTCGGATCTTTCGGTTGCGGTTGATGAGAAGACGGGTGCGATCACCTTTGATGCAAACATCCTTTTCGACTATAACAAATCAACCCTGACAGCCGCAGGTAAGGAATTCCTTTCCGAATTCCTGCCCCGGTATGTGGATGTCTTATTGAGCCCCAAATACAAGGATTATATTTCCGAAATCCTTATAGAAGGTCATACCGATACGGAGGGTAACTATCTCTTCAACAT
>JBGUQP010000316.1:0-5604 GCA_045131145.1 Lachnospiraceae bacterium
TCTACAGAGAACGCATGATGGAGCTTGACAAGCTTGATACCCTGTGGCGCAGGCTGGGCAGCCTTTCCGGCTACGAACCCCATATGGGGATTGAGGTCGGAACTCACGATTACAGGAGGATGGTATTTGAATTTGCGGGACGGCCTCAGGCTATGACCCAGAGGTTCATTGAAAAGCTGGATGAAAAAAGCAAGAGAGAGGAACTGGTAAGAGAGCTTATAAGGCTTATAAGGTCCATGCATGATATCGAACCTTCCATGTCCCATAAGTGGCTTAATCCCGAATGCATATATATATGCGAAAAGCGACAGGGCATGATCCCCTATATTGTCGGTTTTGATAATGTACGCCCTTCTCCTGTTAAGGCTGACTATCCCGGAAGAGGTATGCTTGACGACTATTTCAATTCCATCAATCTTCAGAAGTTTATAGCTCCGGAGATAAGAAACGGTACCGCTGTAAATGATGCCGACGGCAGGAAGGCTGATATATATTCGCTTGGCAAACTGATCAAGTATATCTACGGAAGGGATGAAAACCGTGTAAAGGATTATGTCGAGCAGCTTATAGTAAAGGACCCGTTAAGCAGGCCCTCAATAGTTGATGCATCAAGACTCTTTGATGATGAGGTGGTTGATTTTGAACCTACGGTTGTATTCAGTTCTGAAATAACAGATGAATTCAGGCTTTTGATATATACACCATTCCATGGATTTGATAATTATACCGTAAGGGACACAGTTACGCTCGGAAGGATGTTTTCCTCGGAAGGATCCGATATAAAGGTGGATTCTCCCATAGCATCCAGGACTCACGGAAGGTTTGTGAAAACCGGATCCGGGTTCGAATATATGGATATGCTCAGTACCAACGGAACCTTTATTAACAATGTCCTCTACGGTGTTCAGAGAGGCGGGCGTTCTGATTCCAAGCCGGTTGCGGTCGGTGATATCTTAAAGATCGATCATCCGGAGTTTAAGAATACCCATCGTAATGCCGTGTTTATGTTTGTGCTTGCGCCGTCCCATCATGAGATGATCGAGAAGACCATAGATATTATGGATGGTATGGATGTTTCGATAGGGCGTAAGGACTGTGATGTAATACTTACAAACAACAGGGTATCGAAGAGACATGCGAGATTTGTCATGAAAGACCATAAGCTCTATATACAGGATCTCAATTCCACAAACGGCGTGTATGTGAACGGTAAAAAGATAGACAGGCCGGCACTTCTGCATGCTACGGATAATGTCCGGATCGAGGACTATATCTTTATTGTTTCCGGCAGGAAGATCCATTATTATGCCGAGTGAAAGTTTTGAAGATTTAACTTTATTGTAACAAAATTATATGTTAGAATAATTCTTGCATGAAGGTCTGCCGGATGGAGGCCTTATGAAAAAGAATATATTGTATTTCACTGTAGTTTTGATCCTTTCTTCTGCCTTGGTATCTTTTGCCGGATGCGGTAGTGATGAGGCGGTCATTGAGCTTGACGGCGGGCATTTCTTACAAGAACCACCGACGGATATTGATAATGGGCAGCCTGAGGGTGCAGTCATTGTACCGGAGGAACTCATGAAAATAACGGAACCGGATGGTGTTACGGTATATGTCTGCGGGGCAGTCAACAGTCCGGGAGTTTATACACTTGATCCCGGGTTGAGGATTGTGGATGCTGTATGCGCGGCATCCGGTTTGAGAGAAGATGCTGATGAGTGTTATGTAAACCTGGCCACTCTTCTTGAAGACGGTCAGAGGATATATATACCTACCAGAGAAGAAACGCTTAAATCCCGGGAAGAACTCATAGTCGGAGAAACAGGATACGAAACGGGCCGGGAGGGAGATAAGGTTAACATAAATACAGCAGATGCTGCTGCGCTGATGACCCTGCCAGGTATCGGAGAAGCCAAGGCTTCGCTTATCATTGAGTACCGTACAAAAAACGGAAGATTCGGGACTATCGAAGATATCATGAAGATAAGCGGGATAAAGGAAGGAATGTTCAATAAGATTAAGGACAGGATCTGTATATAGAAAGAGGAAAATGATGAAGGTTCTTGTGGTTGATGATGAGAAGGCTATCGTTAAGGGTCTTATGTTCGGAATACAGGATGATGAGACATCCGTTTATTGTGCTTATGACGGTGAAGAAGCGCTCAACATGATTAAGACCGACAATTATGATATTGTATTGCTTGATGTAATGCTGCCGAAGATGGACGGCTTTGAAGTGTGTAATAAGGTCAGGGAATTCTCCAAGGTTCCGATCATTATGCTGACCGCAAAAAATGATGATGATGATAAGATATCGGGACTTAACTGCGGTGCGGATGATTATGTCACCAAGCCGTTTAATATAAAGGAGGTCAAGGCCCGCATTGATGCTATCTTAAGAAGGACCGGGGAAGCCGGGACCGGTAAAAAGAAGAATGATGATGATGCAGTACTTGAAATAAGCGACATGCGTCTTGAAAGGGCCAATAAACGTCTTTATATTGCGGGGCGTGAAGTGTATATCACTATCAAGGAATTTGAGGTTCTCGATCTGTTGGCAAGTAATCCCGGTCAGGTATACAGCAGGGATAAGCTGCTGGAACTTGTATGGGGGCTTGATCATCCGGGTGGTTCCAGAACTGTTGATGTACACGTGAGGAGACTCCGTGAGAAGATAGAAGCTGATCCCGGCGAACCCAGATATGTTCAGACCAAGTGGGGTGTGGGATACTATTTCAATGGTTAGGGAACTTATTCATAACAGAAGGTTTATGAAGAGTCTCGGACTGCGTATTTTTCTGGCTATATGCGCAGTCGGTATTGTTCCCGGCGTTATCCTTCGGAACATTCTCCTTGACTCTTATGAATCACGCGCAGTTTCGGTACGTATCTCGGAAGTACAGAACCAATGCACCATTCTTGCCGATCATCTCGTGACATACGGCTATTTAGATGATCAGTCTTCGGAAGTTGTCAATGCGGAGCTGGAGCAATTCTCATCACTGTATGACGGACGTATTATGGTCATCAACAGTGCCCTTAAGATAATAAAGGACACATATTCAATAAGTCAGGGCAGGATAATGATCTCGGAAGAGGTCCTCAAATGCTTTGATAAAACTTCTATTTCCAAGCATGACAAAAGAAACCAATACATCGAGATAACGACTCCTATCATAGACCGGGAATCGGGTGATGTGATCGGTGTCATTCTTACAAGCGTTTCCACGGACAATATTGTTGCGACGATCAATATAATGGGATATAAGGCCTATCTGTTTATTGTTATAGCAGGTCTTGTCAGTATATCCTTTGCTGTCTTTGTGTCGGTCAATCTCATCAAGCCCTTCAGGGCCATAAACACTGCGATAATCCAGGTGGAGGAAGGCTTCACCGAGGAGAAGATCTCAGTACCCGTCTATAACGAGACTGAAGCCATAGCAGCTTCATTTAATAAGCTGATGGATAAGATGAATACTCTTGAGGCATCGCGGCAGGAGTTTGTATCAAATGTGTCTCATGAATTAAAAACCCCGATCACCTCAATAAAGGTTCTGGCTGATTCCCTCATAGAAGGAGAAAATGTACCGGTTGAGATATATCGGGAGTTCATGGAGGACATAACAAAGGAAGTTGACAGAGAGGATAAGATAATCAATGACCTTCTGTCTCTTGTAAAGCTTGACAAGAGGGCCGGTTCCCTTATGAACATAAGCTCGGTCGATATAAACGCAATGGTCGAAGACATACTTAAAAGGGTAAGGCCGATCGCAGATAAGAATAAGGTTGAACTTATTTTTGAGAGCATTCGTCCGGTAACTGCACAGATCGATGAAATAAAGATGTCGCTCGCCATTATGAATGTCATCGAAAATGCGATCAAGTATAACCGGGAGAATGGCTGGGTAAGGGTGACTCTGGATGCCGACCATCAGTTTTTTACCATTCTGGTGGCGGATTCCGGCATAGGCATACCGGAAGAATCACAGGCCCACATATTCGAGAGGTTCTACAGGGTGGATAAATCCCATTCAAGAGAGATTGGGGGAACAGGCCTGGGGCTAGCAATCACCAGAAGCACGATCATGATGCATGACGGAGCAATAAAGGTGGAAAGCTCGGAAGGCGTGGGTACCACATTTACTATAAAGGTACCCTTGACGGTAGTTGTGGCTGCACATACGGAAGAAGAACCCCAGAGTAAGAAGAGATATTTAAGGCGAGAGAAAAAAGACGGTAAGAAGAATGAAAATGATAAGAAAAAGGATTAAAACCATATACGGCCTGCTTCTTTCAATCCTCCTTCTTGCAATGACTTCGTGTGCTCCGGTGAGAAAGGCTGAGGTTCCTTCCTTTAAGATCTATTACCTTAACAAGGACGGGATGGGTGTATCCGGGACAGGATATCAGCCTGTGGGTGAGGATACCATGACAATAGTGAGTGAGGTTCTGGAGGAACTTAAGAATCAGCCTTCGGATTATGATCTTCGACCGGTAATCCTAAGTGATGTGTCCGTTAACGCGGTCTCATTAAATGAAGGAGTCCTGATGCTTGATTTTGACACGGGTTATATAAAAGATCAGGGCCGTGAAGAGATCCTGAGAAGGGCGGCTATAGTAAGGACACTTACTCAGATTGACGGAGTTGATGAGATATCGATATCCATTGACGGGTCACCGCTTAATGATATCAACGGGATTCCGGTCGGGATAATGACATCGGATATGTTTATAGATAATGCAGGTGACGAGATCAACTCCTATGAGAGAACAAAACTGGTCCTTTATTTTGCAAACGAAGAGGGTACCGGGCTTGTTCAGACTACCGAAGCAGTTGCATATAATTCAAATATCTCCATGGAGAAGCTGGTTACAGAGCATATCATATCCGGGCCTCTTTCCAACGGATTGTATCCGGTGACCAATCCCGATGTTGGTCTTATGGGTGTTACGACGAAGGATGGTATTTGTTATGTAAACCTAAGCAAGGAGTTTCTCGTTAAGCAGGGCAAGCTTACCGATGAGGTTGTTCTTTATTCCTTTGTCAATTCCCTGACAGAACTTCCTAATGTTAACAAGGTTCAGTTTATGATAGACTCCGAGACCGAGATATCCTTCGGAGAGCATTCGTATTTAAGTGAACCGTTTGAAAGAAATCTAGAGATAGTGGAGGTCAAGTAAGCCATTGGATATAAGAAGACCGTTATGTATCTTCAGTCTTCTGTTCATCCTGATCCTTTCTGGAATAATGGCTGTTACCGGAAGGACGGGGCCACCGGGTGAAAAGGGGTATGACGGGCAGGAGCTTGAATTTGGCGGCACGATAAAACATATAGAACATAAGGATCGGAATACGATCCTGCACATTAAAGACACATATTTATCAGATGGGACCGATCTAAACGGGAGTGTACTCATGTACATCCCTGATCAGGAGAAAATCACGACAAAACTTCATATAGGTATGAAGATAACTGCAAGGGGTGAGTTTAACAGATTCAGGACAGCTCACAACAGGGGGCAGTTTGACTTATCACGTCATTATGCCGTTAAAGGATATCATTATGCTGTTTACGATGGCAGGGTGCTCTCATGCACTGT
>JBGUQP010000317.1:0-9563 GCA_045131145.1 Lachnospiraceae bacterium
TCATTTGCAGATAAAGGATCTATAAACACAATCCCATGAACCATTTCCGGATACATTCTGGCAAATTGCTGCGCATACAGACCTCCCTGTGAATGCGCCAAAAATGTGATCTTACCTTTACACGGTAATTTCATTAACAAAGCATGTAATTCTTCGGCTATATTTTTAGGTGAGCGAGCCTTGGAAATATTTCTGCCGCGCTCATACAAAAGAACGGTAAATTGTTTTGACAGCTGCTCTGCAATATGCCACCACTCACCGGCAACTGCACCAAGTCCCATTTCAATAACCAGATCAATATCTCCCTCGCCAAATATGCGATAGGATATATTCTGACCTTCTATCGCTATGTTGTCTAAAGATAAAAACTTATTAATTCCGGAATGCTTCATACCCTGCCCCATCGCTTCTCTTATAATAAATACTTATATAACTATTTGATATCCGACTTTCATCTGTTCTACCATATTGCCGAGTTCTTCTTTAAGGATCCCAAATGCCCTCTCTTTGGTACAGTGTCCTGTGCATACATATTCTATACCTGTATCACGTATGTTCCCTGCAACTTTCCTTATCTCATCATCCGATTTATTGAAAAGATGAAACCCTCCAATAAGACCATATACTTTTTTATCCGGAAAAGTCGTCTTTACCTCATCTATTATATTGGCGGCTCCGCCGTGCGAGCAGGAGTTCAATATGACCAGTCCTTTATCAGTGTCAAACACAAGGCTCTGCTCATGAGAAAAGTCATCCGGCATCCATCCAACCGGCAATTTTCTGTACATCAGTTCCCGCTTTCCTATACTTTCTAGTCCTTTTGTCTTATGAGGCAAAAGCCATACTCCATCAATAAGTTTATAGTCACCCGATACCGTCTCTATCCTGTCGGAGTACTTTGTCAGCATGTTACGCGGGATCCCTATATATTTTCTGAAAATAAATTTCTTCGCATAACAATCAGCAGCTGTATGCTCTCTTATATAGAGCTTCGCCTTCTTATTTCTCTCAAGGAATGCCGGAAGGCCGTTCGCATGATCATAATGAGCATGGCTTAGTACCGCATGATCTATATCGGTTACCTCGATCCCAAATTTCTCCATGTTCTCAAGAAACAGATCGGAAGCCCCCGCATCCAGAAGGATTTTTACCCCGTTATGATCAACTAAAATCGAAAGTCCCCATTCGCCACAGATTCCGTCATTCTCTTTATTGTCAACGATGATCTTGATTTTCGTTTCCATAATATTTACCTTTAGAACAAAACGCTGTCTTTAATATTCATTACCCATTCCCTCCTACCAGATTTTTATTCGGACAGTATTCGGGTGTATCAAGACATTTCCCCCAGCAGTCGCAGTGATAATAATATGCATGTGCGCACCTGTTCTGCTTGCCCAGGGTACACTTATCACAAATATCTTCCGCTGCCATTAACTTCTTCTGCTTCTTATTCTCTCCCATTTTACTTCTCCCTTCAATAAAAATCTGATTTCTTACTGCACTCAGAGAATATCAGATAAAAAAAAACAGACCCATCCTGCACGGATTTGGGTCTGCTTCACACTGATTTTAATCTTTACACCGCATCTTCCTTAAGGGCTTCTATGATATTGTCATTTTTGATCTTATTGGAGCTTAAGAGCATGCACAGGCCCACAACAGCAAATACGGCAAAGATCATGATAATGTACATGGAATAGTCAGGCTCAAAAGTAAACACTCTGCCTGCGATCGTATTGAACATAAGGTAGCTAAGAAGCAGTGAGAGCGGGATGCCTATGAGCAAGGCCCTGAATCCATACAAAAATGTTTCAAGCAAAAGCATCCTCCTAATGCCCTTTTCTTCCATTCCCACTGACCGAAACATGGCAAACTCCTGCCTTCTTAGAAGTACCGCCGTGGATATGGTATTCACTATATTAGCCATCGCTATAAGGGTCAGAAGTATCGTGAATCCGTACATGACAGTATTAAGCATCAGAGAAACCGTATCCATTACCGCGATCGAATCCGACAGGTTGTGTACTACACTGTTGTGATAACCTCCGTTTGCGGTCAGATCGCCGATCTTTTCTTCCAATACCTTAGGGTCTCCTTTATGGAACACACCAAATGTATAACTTAATGTACTGTTGTCTATATTCTCGGCTGCCTTTTTAAAATACATTGAAGCAGGTACGTATACATCCACTGTTTTCTTGGGCACAAGGTTGCATACGTAATTGTCCTCCTTATAAGATACGATGCCGCCTATCTCAACTGCCGGCGGATTGCCTGTAGGATCATCATAAAAGGCCCTGCGTCCGATAACCGTGTCAGTGAAAACACTCTTACTGTTCTCAGTGTGTAAGAAACTGTCAAGGATCACTCCCTTTAACTCATTTCCGTAATATCCCGACCTGTCAATGCCGTTTTCTTCAAGAAGCGCGTCAAAATCAACATCTTCCACGGTAATGACCATTATCCCGTCTGTTTTATCCGGCAGGCTCTTATATCCATCGGTAAGACATTCGGGATCTAATATATTCTCGTTTACGGGTACAAAACCGGGATCATCATCCTGGGGTCTTATAAGATATCTGACATAATCTCCCGCAACAACCCTGTTCACTTCCGGAAGCGATTCCAGTTCACCCTTAAGCCTGTCCTTTTCATCAGGTGCACAGGATACATACATATCAAAGGGCAGATCTATTTCATACTCGTTGATCTTTACAAAAGTCTTGTTAAAAAAGTCGATTGTCAGGAACATGATAACGGATATAGCCAACGAGATCACAATGACTGTTCCCTTTACTCCGTTTCTCTTAATATTCTTGCAGGCAAGCACACCTTCATAACCGAACAGTCTTTTTATAAAGGGATTAGTCTTAAGCTTTCCTGCCCTTACCCTTACTATGTTTGTCTGGCGCATAGCATCAACAGGCATAACGTTTGATGCCTTGATCGCGGGAATCAATGCCGAGATAAAGATCGTGATCGCAGAAAGTATGACTATCGCAAGAATAACAAGTGGTGAAACCACAATGGGAATACCACCCCGCATTCCTTCCGCCCCGACTATGACCTCAGTTTCAAGGAGCCTGCTGCCAAGAACATTAAGAGTAACCATAGCTCCAAGTGTACCTGCAAGTATACCGAGCGGGATTCCGATGATCCCAAGCACCAGACCCTCATAATATATAGAAGCCCTCTTCTGGGCCTTTGTTGCACCCACACTTGCAAGCATGCCAAGATATCTGATCTTCTCGGCAAGAGACATTCCAAATGCGTTATAGATAAGCACAACAGATGTGATAACCACTATAATAAGGGCAATCCCCGTCATCATAAAAAACTGGATATAGGCTTCGCCCATTCCCTTTATGGCAAAAACGCTTATCATAAACTCTGAATTAATATCATCGATATGAAGGTTATGGTCTTTCTCTATCTGCCTTAACTGAAGCACAGAAGTATAGTCAGGCTTCTTAAGTGTAACGCGGCAGTGAAGATAGGGGATACCCTTATCATCCATGCCTACCTTCGTACCGGCTTCCATCCCGCGAAGGATATCATAGCCTTTGGTTGGTCTGTTTTCATGAAGGATAGCCGTGATGGTACAGGTATCCGTACTCAGTGTCTCAAATCTTTCTTCCGACCTGTAACTCCCGACATAGTATATCCTGTTACCGTCCGGTTCTATTTCATACCTGTTTCCCTGCTCGAAAGTGATCTTGTCACCTATCTCAAGGTCAAGACCGTTATCCTCAAGAAACGCCTCTTCAACCGCAACTTCATCCGAAGTTTCGGGAAGTCTTCCTTCATGATCACCCACAACTAGCTGACTGAAAAGATCGGCATCTGCGTGCATCACATTACCGGTCCTGAAACGGTCTTCCTTATCGCTTGACACCCTGATCCCGGTTATTGTCGGGTCCGTTGATATAGCACCTGCGATCCGGATTCTTTCGTCATTCTTAAGCGTTTCAACATCCTGCCAGCTGACACCTCCAAAATCAGCGTGAACATCTCCGTCCGTCATACGGTTGACCGTACCGAAAAACTTAAAAAAAGAAAATACTCCCACAAGGATAGCTGTAATAAGTGCTGAGGATGCCGCGATACCAAGGATCGTAACCACGGTACGTTTCTTATTCTCCAAAAGATGCTTTTCGGTGAGTTTTAAAATAATGTTCATTACGCACTCACCTCCTCATCTATATCAAATGAGACCGGCCTGTCCATTGTATCCTTTGTATCCCTTGTGATCTGACCGTCTTCTATGGTTATGACCCTGTCGGCGCTTAGGGCAATCCTCTCATCATGGGTTATTATGATGACTGTCTGATTGTATTCTTTATTGAATTTTCTGAGGAGTGCGATTATCTCTTTACTGTTTTTTGAATCAAGGTTTCCGGTCGGTTCATCCGCCAAAAGAAGTGACGGATGGTTCATAAGTGCCCTTCCGATGGATACCCTCTGCTGCTGCCCGCCCGAAAGCTGATTGGGAAGATGCTTTAAGCGATCCGATAATCCAAGCTTCTCAACAAGTTCCAAAAGAAGCTTCCCGTCAGGCTTCTTTTTGTCCAATAAGATCGGCAGCGTCATATTCTCTTCCACGTTAAGAATGGGAATAAGATTGTAGAATTGATATATAAGTCCTATATGCCTTCTTCTGAATATGGCGAGCTTTGTTTCATCAAGTCCGCTTATATCCGTTCCCGAAATGTTTACCGTTCCCGAAGTGGGAACATCAACTCCTCCCAGAATATGCATAAGTGTTGACTTTCCTGATCCCGAAGGACCCACGATAGCAACAAATTCGCCCTGGTCAATGTCGAATGAAACATTCCTTAAGGCATGAACCTCGGTCTCTCCCTTTCCGTAGACCTTACATAAATTTCTGATCTCAAGTATCTTCATAACTTTACTTCCTTTCTCATCTAAATACTCTAAATATCATTTTCTATGAGAAAAGGATATATGACCGGCATTACAATCCGGTGACTCTTTTATTACATTATTGTCATATTATCGTTTTATAGAGTTTTATTTCAAAGGTGCTTCCAATGCCTTCTTCACTCTCTACACTTATTTCCCCATGCTGACTCTCGATTATTGTCTTTGCAAGGGCAAGTCCTATTCCGACACTGTCCTTTCCTGCATTCTTACCCCTGTAAAAGCGTTCAAAAACATGTGGGATATCCTCTGCTGCAATCCCACACCCCGTATCGTTTATCTGTATCTTGGAGAAAATACTCGTATCGGTCAGGGATATCTTAAGACTTCCTCCTGCGTTCATGTGCTCAATGCAGTTTTTCACAATATTCTGTATGGCTTCAATGGTCCAGTTTTTATCGCACATTACAAAAGCATCTGGGATTTTTCTCTCAAATGAAATGTCCTTTATATCCAGCTGTATCTCAAAGGGTTTCATTACTTCCTTAAAAAGCTCGTCCGCAGGCACATCCTCTTTGATAAGTACAACTGAGCCTGCATCCAGCTTGGAAAGCTTAAGCAGTGTCTGTATAAGCCAGTTCATCCTGTCAAGCTGATCCGACTGTGTCTTAAGGAATTCTTCCCGCTTTTCCCTGTCCTCTTCACTTTTCAGAAGATCGTTCATTACCATCATTGAAGTGAGGGGAGTTTTCAACTGATGGCTTATATCAGCCATCGCATTGGCCAGCGTGACCTTGTCCTGTTTAAGGAGCTCCTTCTGGTATTTGAGCTTGGTGGTAACCTTGTAGATATTGCTCTTCAAAATGGACAGTTCACCCTCTTCGATATCGAGAATTTCGGGCGGATCATCACCCGATAATACCTTTTCCAGATATGTATTCAGCTCCTCTATTTCCGGATACATTTTTTTTATTATTTTATTTCGTATATATCTGTTCTTCATATCCATCCCGAATTATCTGTCCGTAATATAGCCCATTCCACGCACGGTCTTTATGATCCTTGGCTCCGACGGGTTCTCCTCGATCTTGTCTCTGAGACGTTTTATGTAAACCGTTAATGTATTGTCATTCACGAAGTCACCGTCTACATCCCACATGTCCTGAAGGAGGCCGGTCCTTGTAAGGACCTGCCCCCTGTTATTGATAAATGTAAGGAGAAGCCTGTATTCAAGTGCGGTAAGTTCGATCACCTCTTCCCTGCCGGTCTTTTCATCCTTTTTTGTAACCTTCGCCTCTCCGGTATAGACACATATGTTTCCGATCGTTTCAACGGCAGCTTCGCTCCCGTGCCCGCTCCTTCTTAAGACCGCCTTTATCCTTGCCATGAGTTCATTTATCCTGAAAGGCTTGCAGATATAATCATCCGCACCCATTTCAAGCCCCATGACAACATTGACCTCTGCATCCGAAGCCGTAAGAAAGATCACAGGTACATCCTCCTGCTCCTTTATGAACCTGCAGACATCATATCCGTTTCCATCGGGAAGATTTATATCAAGAATGCTCATATCATATCTTCCCTTTCTAAAGAACTTAACAGCATCTTTTTTTGATTTAAGATGATCAACTTCATATCCCTCTTTTTCAAGGGAATATCTTAGTCCCATTCCTATTGCATCATCATCTTCAAGCAAAAGTATTCTCACTTGTTCACCTCTTGAGTTTAAAAATCAAAGATTTACTCTTTACAGACAATTGTTTCTTCCGTATATTTCCTGCTCATATCATGGCGCTTTTTTCTTACTTCCACGGAATCAAATATAATGGAAAGATCATAATCCTCAGGATACAGTTCTTCCGCCTTCACCTTTAGCTTAACCCGCTTATGGCTTACCCGGATCTTCTTATCAGCTATCTGCACTCTTAAATATCCATCTTCGTTGACAGGCTCACACACGATCCCTATCTTAGCGTCGGGATATACGGTAACGCTGTCTCCTATGCGGAACTTTTCCGTAAGAGCGGCATCCCGGTGATCCTTTTTGGTCTTCCTTATCTTCCCCGATGAAACCTTCTTAAGTGGTGCATTTGAAAAGCCGTAGCTTTTTGCCGCATCCTCACCGTAAGCCATCTTAGCCGCAAGTCTTAACATATCCTCAGGCATTCCCAAGCGGTCCGCAATATAAAAGGCGCAGCTCTCACCCGCTTCTCCTATCACCATTTTGTAGGTAGGCCTTAAGGTCTCACGGTCGAAGGTCATCCTTGCATTTATTATGCCCTCCGATCTTTGTGCATACTCCTTAACCTCAGGATAATGGGTAGTGACTAAGAAGTTGGCTCCGCTTCCCCTTAACTTTTCAAGTATGGCAACCGCTATTCCCATGCCTTCTGCCGGATCCGTTCCGGAACCGAGTTCATCCATTATCACAAAGGAATCCCTGTTTAATCCGGCAAGTATCCCCAGCACACTTTTTATATGAGCCGAGAAGGTCGACAGGTTCTCTGTTATATCCTGTCCGTCACCGATGTCGCACAGGTAATTTGAGTTCATGGGAAGATCTGCTTCTTCGCAGGTCACGTGCAATCCACACTGGGCCATATAAGAGTTAAGCATGACTGTTTTAAGAGCCACCGTCTTGCCTCCCGTATTGGGGCCGGTGATAACTATACCCCTCTCACTTACGCCCAGTTCAAGATCAAGCGGCACGTTTACTCCCTTATCCATGAGAGGATGCCTGGCCTTCTTTAATTTCACCTTACGGTCAAGGTTTATCGATGGTTCAACACAGTCAAGCTCAAGGCTAAGCCTGCCCTTTGAAAAGATAAGATCCAGCTTTTCGATCATCCTCATGTTTTCCCAAATAACGGGAACGGAGTCAGCAACCATTGCAGTAAGGGTATAGAGGATCCTGTATATCTCATTTTCCTCGTCAATCTTAAGAAGCTGTAATTCTTCAGAGAGTTTGGCCACTCCCGTAGGTTCAATAAAAAGTGTGCTTCCGGTCGAGGACTTATCTATCACGCTTCCCGGCACTCTTAGCTTATACTCCTTCTTAACCGGAACACATATGCGGCCGTTTCGCATGGTATAATAGGTGTCCGCCATACAGTCCTTAGCATTCCTTATAACCTGTTCGGCCTTTTGCTTCATGGAATCCTCAAGACCTGCGATTCTGGTCCTTATCTCGAAAAGTGACTTTGACGCCCTGTCATCCACAGCCTCATTTCGGATCTGTCTGTTTATCTCATCCCTGAGCTCATTCAGTCCGTCAAGATTCTCATCATAATAGGCAAGCGGATTGTCATACTGTCTGCCGCGGCCAAGATAATCCTTAAGACGCTGCGCAACGACCGTGACGTTCTCCACCCTTTCAAGCTGATACGGGCTTAAGCAGTCACCCCGCCCGGCAGCCGTAAGTATCTCATTTATCTTAGTTACATCCTGAAGGGGCGGTATGCCAAGCTCCTTGATCATGTTCCTGCTGTTGGTCGTGTCACGCAGTTCCTTCCTCAAAGTTGTCTCATCAAGAATGATCTGTGTGTCCTTAATCCTATCCTTGGCATACTCCGTAACGGCAAACCCTGCCCATATTTCCTTTACCTTATCAAATTCTATCTGTTTTTCCGTATTCATGTTCATAATCCTTTCCAAAATTCATAGGATCGAACATGCCCGGTACGCTGTGATTTTAAACTTACACTTTAAAAGAAACTCCCATTATGCAAAAGCCATGATATCTCAACATATAGATATCATGGCATAATCCTGACTTCATTTACAAACGAGGTTATACTCCTATCCACATTATTAAGCGTAACAAATCAAAGCCGACGGGTTCCGTCAGCCCCGGGCATCTTCGATCTTCAAAAGATCAACCCTGCAATATGCGATTTGCAATGGTTATCCCACCACACTTAATAACATAAAATTCCTCGTTCGTTTCCTTATAGGTATCAAATACCTGCTCAAAATATAAAACTATGAATGTCGCGTGTCAATACCGCGGCAAAATGTACATATCCCGAAAGAATTTGTTTCTGTCAATCCTCAACAAGCAATTTGTATATGTTTACAGTGCTGTAGGGGATCACAGAGATCGACTCCTCTGCCTTGATGCCCCTTTCAATAAACTGATCATGCTGTCTTTCCATTTCTCTTCTACTATAGCAGCGTATCACTCTTTTGTGCTTCTTTTCTTTATTGAACAATCTCATATTATCTTCCTCCTCTTCATTTGATGAGGCTAATATATCACCCAAATAAAAAACAGACCGAATATACACTGATTTCAGTCTCTTTTGCACTCTTTCATATATACTTCTTTGACTTCAGTATCGTATATCTGTCAGGAAAAAACTCTTCACAGATCGTAAGCTCCAATTCCTGTCTGTGCCTGAAATGCAAAAGCATAGCTTCCTCTCCCGATAGTCCGTTCTTCTTGGCATAAGGAGATCCGTCAAAAAATCCAAGCATCAAGGGAAACCACAATTCATTTCCCTGTTCATCAGCTCTCTCTTTTCTGATCTCGTTGTAAAAATCGATGATATCCCGATCCGAAGCATTTTGAATCTATAAAATAGTTCATGCCAATCCACTCCTCGTATAATATTTTTTTAGATACAGTAAATGTACCCTGATAACTTAATAATTCTTTGTTCAATAGGCTTAGTAAAGCC
>JBGUQP010000318.1:0-4485 GCA_045131145.1 Lachnospiraceae bacterium
GTACCTGACAGCCCTTCAGCTTATGGAGCTGCTCCATTGCAGTCCTGGCATTCTTATCATTTACGGCCGACATGGCAAGTGCAATAAGAATCTCATCAGTATGGAGCCTTGGATTGTTACCGCCAAGGTATTCCGTCTTCAGTGTCTGGATAGGTTCGATCGCTTCCCTTGAAATGACATGAAGATCATGGTCTATTCCCGCAAGCTCCTTAAGTGCATTAAGAAGAAGAGCAGCCGATGCTCCCAAAAGATCTGATGTCTTGGAAGTGATTATACGTCCGTCAGGCAGTTCTATAGCCGCACATGGAACTCCTAAGTCTTCAGCCCTCTTATTGGCGGCTACCGTAACCTTACGGTCATCTGTGGTAATGCCGGCCTGCTTCATGATAAGCTCGATCTTTACAACTTCACTTTCCGAAGACTTCTCGTTAACTACTCCGTTTATCGTGGTATAGTAACGGCGGATTATCTCCATTCTGGAAGCCTCACAGCAGGCATCGTCATCAACTATACAATTGCCGGCCATATTAACACCCATATCTGTAGGTGACTTGTAGGGGTTATGTCCGTATATCCCTTCAAAGATCGAATCAAGAACCGGGAATATCTCAATGTCCCTGTTGTAATTAACCGTTGTTTCGCCATATGCTTCAAGATGAAAGGGATCGATCATATTGACATCATTTAAATCCGCTGTTGCAGCTTCATAGGCCAGATTGACCGGATGTTTAAGGGGAAGGTTCCATATCGGGAAAGTCTCGAACTTGGCATATCCTGCCTTTATCCCTCTCTTGTTCTCATGATAAAGCTGTGATAAACAGGTAGCCATTTTCCCCGAACCTGGTCCGGGAGCCGTAACAACCACCAGAGGTCTTGTTGTTTCTATGTAATCATTCTTGCCGAATCCGTCATCGCTTGCAATAAGCTTAACGTTAGAGGGATATCCTTCTATCTTATAATGGTGGTAAACCCTGTATCCCCTCTTCTCCATACGGGCCTGGAAGGCTTCGGCAGCACCCTGCCCTTTAAACTGGGTCAGGACAACGCTGCCTACATAAAGGCCTCTTTTCTCGAATTCGCTTATAAGGCGGATCACATCTTCATCATACGTGATGCCAAGGTCGCCCCTTACCTTATTCTTCTCTATATCGTTTGAATTGATAACTATCACTATCTCGACCCTGTCCGACAGCTTCATGAGCATACGGAGCTTACTGTCAGGTTCGAATCCGGGCAGAACCCTGGAAGCATGGTAATCATCAAAGAGCTTGCCGCCGAATTCAAGATATAACTTGTCGCCGAACTTGCCTATCCTCTCCATGATGTGCTCTGACTGCATCTTAAGATATTTCTCGTTATCAAATCCTGTTTTCATCCGTTTTCTCCCGATATTTCCTCTTTAAAACAATACCCTAATAGTTTATTATCTTAAGTAGGATTTTTCAACACCAAATTGGAGGTAAGAGATATATGAAGTTCATATCATGGAACATAGATTCACTGAATGCTGCACTTACAGGCACAAGCCCCAGGTCCGGACTGTCCAGGAACGTGCTTAATACTATTGCGGATCTGTCTCCCGATATCATTGCCCTTCAGGAGACCAAGCTCCCAGAAGGCGGCATGAACAAAAAACAGGAAGAGATCCTAAATGAATACTTCCCCGGATATGACTTTTCCCTTATAAGTTCACACGGAAAAGCCAAAAAGGGATATGCCGGTACCATGGCACTTTACAAAAAGGGAATGAACATTTCGATTGATCATCCCGTGATAGGAGCTCCGGATACAATGGATTCAGAGGGCAGGATGATAACCCTTGATCTTGGAAATGCTTATTTTAATCTTGTATATACCCCAAATGCAGGTGACGGGCTTAAGAGACTTGCAGACCGTCAGGTATGGGATGAAAGATATGCCGACTACCTTGAAGGTCTTGATAAGGTTAAGCCTGTTATAGCATGCGGCGATTATAATGTTGCTCATAAGGAGATCGATCTTGCCAATCCGGATCAGAATCACTTCTCTCCGGGCTTTACCGATGAGGAACGAACCGGTTTTACCAATCTACTCTCCAGGGGATTTGTTGATACATTCAGATATGTAAACGGAGATATTAAGGGCGCCTATTCATGGTGGGCCCAGAGAGTTAAGACAAGCAAGATAAACAACTCAGGCTGGAGGATCGATTACTTTCTAGTATCCGACCGTCTGAAAGATAAGATCACTGCATCATCAATGATAGATTCAGGTCCCCGCCAGGATCATACACCCATTATGCTTGAGCTGGATTCTTTTCTTTCCTGACCTTTGAAGGATTCCTTATCCAGTCTTCAATAAATGAGAAGATCATCATTACATAGATCGGTGTAAAGATATAGAAATCCGCGGGCAAACCCGTTTTTATCCCATATACCGGAACAGTAAATATAAGGGCAAACAGAATGCTGTAGATCATTTTTTGTCTGTCCTTATCCTGTGCAAGATACATGATAAGGGGAATTATCATGTATACTGAGGTATATCTGTAGCTGAAGGGTACATATATGGCCATTATCCCTGAGGTATAAAGGGCATATTTCCATTTCTCTTTTGTTTTAAACATGCTTATCAGGCAGAAGATGAGATACAGGTTTTCCGCGATCTTAAAATACTTTACAAAATAGGCCGACCTCTCATACATTCCCAACATATCGGAAATACTCAAAAGATAATTCCTTATATTTGTAAAACTTCTGTATCCCTGATTTTCAAAAAAGAAAAGGATTTTAAGATATTGTATAAGTCCCGGAATACCACCGCAGAAGGCAAAGGGTACAAAGAAAACAAGCAGCCCGTAAACTAAGAGCCTGAAGCCTTCCCTGTAGCGTTTTTCAACAATATAAATAAACCCGAATATCGCGGGATACAGTTTAAGCCCCGACGCCGCCGCTATAAGAAAAAGGGCCGTCTCTCTCTTCCATGCCTTATCACTGTCTTTAAGGAGCAGGGCGCCAAGAAGCATAAGGGCTGTAAGGAATGAAATATTACCCCTCTCAAGAGCACCTGCCATCATGGGTGCCGAAAAAACAATTGCAATGACAAGCAGATGATTCTTAACACTATCGTATTTTGCCAGCATCTTATCCACAAGCAGCTGAAAGATAAGCACAAAAAGGATCGCAAGCATCTGGTATACCAACGGATTATACTGATAGTCACGACTCTCCTTCCATTCATTAACAGCCCAGGAATATGGATTTATACGATACAGAAGATAATAGAGTAAATAGGCAAAGGGCGGAAAGGTCGCATCTAAGGTATTAAAATAGAAATGCTGCATATCAGAAGCAAAAGCAATGTGCCTGAAATGGTCTGTCAGGAAATTGTCAAAATTATTCTCCATGGCCAGCCACCTTGCGCCATAACCCCCCGTAGCAAGCAGAACAAGGATAAATACTATGGTTCCTGTAAAGGATATTATCAAAAAAATGCTGTAAGCATCAGGACTTCTTTTCTTCATGATACTCCTTCTCGGTATTCACATTCCATACAGCACTTTTATCAGGATTACCGGTAACGATACATTTCACCGCTTCAAAAGCCGTTACCATTGAATGATCCATATTATTATACCTGTGCTGTCCGTTTCTTCCGACGCAGTAGAGGTTTTCAATCCCGGACAGATAATCGATAAGTTTATCCATTTCACTATATGTATCAAAATAAGCAGGATAAGCCTTTTTTACCTTCTCCATATGTCTGTCCAGTACATCATTTTTGGAATCTATAAAACCAAGCTTTATCAATTCGTCAATACAGAAATCGGAAAAATCATCCTCACTCATATTCCAGAACTCATCGCCCTCGTTCACGAAGTATTCAAGTCCCAGCCAGACTGTATTCTCAACGTCTTTTATCATATAGGGAGACCAGTTGTTGTAAATCTGTATCCTGCCCATCTTAACACTCCGGTCCTGAATATATATCCAGCAGTCCGGAATGATATTACCGATTGTTTTTATATCCGTATTATTCTTTATCTTAAGTTCTTTAACCAGTACACCCAGGGTCATATAATCCCTGTAGGGAAGTCCTGCTGCTATCCTTCTTATATCCTGCGGCACAACATCCGAATCCATAGACTCCCCGCCTGTGGATTCAGACTTTAACCCTTCTACAAGATCCTTAACGGGCATGGATGAAATTACATGATCGGCTTCCATTTCGATATGTCCGTTCTCACCTTCACACCCGATCGATACCACCTTACCGTTCCTTACACTGACAGATGAAACAGAAGTTTTTTTTATGATCCTCCCGCCCATTTCCTCTATCTTCCTACCGGTGATTTCCCACAACTGGCCGGGTCCGTACTTTGGATATTTAAACTCTTCAATAAGGGAAGTATTAACTTTGCGATTTTTAACTTTAAACAGCTTACCGAAATAATCTTTAATTATCCCGATTATCGACAATCCTTTAGTACGCTGTTTTCCCCAGGAA
>JBGUQP010000319.1:0-2629 GCA_045131145.1 Lachnospiraceae bacterium
TAAACGGTGTCGGCAATATCAACAACAACGCTGCAGCATGTAATGACAGCAAGATTATAATCGTAGATGCTATGAACAACTTATCTGCAATATCAGAAGAGAATGCGGCAAGTACCGAAGAAACATCCGCATCAATGCAGGAACTGAATGCATCCGTCAATTACTTAGCCAGCGAAGCATCGGCAGTCAAGGCAAGCTCGGATACACTTATGCAGAAGATGGAATTCTTCAAGGATTAGTGATCCGATCTGTTTACATTAATGAGGGACTGTCGCACTAAAGTGTGACAGTCTCTTTTTTTACCAAAGACACAAAAACCGCACTTCGAAAAGCACGATTTTTGCTGTAAAATATATTTATGCGACTAAATAAGGATGCTGAAGATAATGATCTATGCCTCTATGAACAGGATCTATTCAAGCCGGGATATCGAATCATGGCCTTTGTTATGTACCAAATCTGTGTCTTATATGGTATAATTAAGTTTAGATGCTGGGAGGTTGATGATTTTGGGCTGAAATCAGAGTATATGTATCATGCTGACAGTATCTGGAAGGATTATATCCATCCGGATGATATGCAGACATATCAGGATGCCGTGGAAGCGGTACTTCATGGTGATCGTATGATGCGTCCCATTTATTACCGTGCAAGAAAAGCTGACGGAAAATATGTTCTGCTCACCACAAGAGGTTTTGTATTAAACGATTCAAACGGAGATCCGGAATATTTCGGAGGTATAATCATTGAAAAGTAGAATGTTTCCGGTGTATGTTTCTTGACCCCGGGGCTGAGAAGATATATATTTATTCTAAATAAGTACTGTTCTTAACGGGATTAAAAGGGGGATATTGATTGAAAGGATTATTAAAAATCGTGGAGTTGTGTCTGCTTTCACTGGTTGTGGCTGCAGCTTGGCCGAAAAGTGTCCGCGCAATGGATATATTGGATCCGGCATATAACCGGGATCTGCTGACAGCACCGGATACAACGGATATTGCAGTACCGGCCGTACAGGAAACGGCAGCGACTCCCGCCATGCTTACTTATATAGATATAAGCATTGATAATCAGACGCTTGTTTACTACGTTAACGGAGCTCCGGTGCTTATGACCCCGTGTGTGACGGGCAGTCCCGGACGGAGTACTCCAAGGGGTGTTTTTCAGATCAATTCGTGTATCCCCGGCAAGCGGCTTAAAGGCCCCACATGGAATGTGTGGGTTGACCGGTGGATGAGATTCTGCGGTAACTGCGGTATACATGATGCCAAATGGCGCAAGTCATTCGGAGGCGAGATATATAAGAAGAACGGCTCTCACGGATGTGTGAACATACCTCATGATCAGGCCCTTCTTCTGTACAGTATGGTCGGTGTGGGCACAACAGTAATAGTCCATTGATGAAATGATCCCTGCATTTTCCCATTGGGAAGAAGCAGGGATTTTTGATGGATGAAATTATTGTTTTTATGTGACATCACCCACTGTGTGTGACTGTGCATGCATGAGTAATTTTGAGGCACAATTATATTCAATTGATTAAAAATATGTAAATTTTTCTGAAAAATCTGAAATAATCATGTAAAAATCTTGTAAAAAACAACAAAGAATGATAATATAAATACATCTTTTGATAGAAAGCGGGGTATATAATTATGAAACTTAAAGCCAAGTTTATTGCTTTATCAATCGTACCGGTTATTGTGTTGGCAATAATAACATGCATTGTTTCCTATGTCATGGTTGAACAGAAGATGGCTGCGGAAGTATACGATGCATTAAAGGCCAGCGCGATTGCCTGCCGCGACCGTATCGCAATGCAGGCTCCCGGTGACTACAGCTTAGAAGGCGAAGATATGTTTAAGGGGACATATAACATTACGGTAGATGAGGTGCCTTTTGATAATGTTAAGCAGATATCAGGCATCGATACCACAATTTTCTTCGGCGATACGAGGTATGCCACATCGGTAGTAACCGCTGAAGGCAAGAGGGCTGTGGGAACCCAGGCATCGGCACCGATAATCGAAACGGTTCTCAAAAAGGGTCAGACACTTACATCCGATTCAGCCAATGTTGCCGGAACACCTTACTTTGCTTATTACCTTCCTCTTACACAGCCAAGTGACGGTTCGGTATGCGGTATGGTATTTGCCGGGAAGAGCCGTGCCAAGGTTCAGGATGAAGTCATGGGAGTTGTCGGTGTTGTTATAGGTGCTGCAGTGATCGTGTGCCTTATCTGCGGTATCATCTCCTTCATTATTTCAAGCGGAACCGTGGGAGCCATCAAGAAGAGCATCGATGTGGTTGGCGAGATATCAACAGGTAATCTGGCAGTCACTGTTGATGAGAAGTCTGCATCCAGGTCCGATGAAGTGGGTGACCTGTGCAGGTTCGTTGAAGAACTCAGGTCTAAATTGTCTGAGATAATCGGCAAACTTAAGACGGAATCGGGTAATCTGTATTCATCATCCAACCGACTGTATTCCACATCACAGAATGCCAATGATGCTGTCGGCCAGGTTGAGAGGGCTGTTCACGAAATAGCAGACGGTGCTACTTCTCAGGCCGATGAAACCCAGAAGGCTACAGAGAACGTAATCCTTATGGGCAATATGGTTGAAGAGAC
>JBGUQP010000320.1:0-6383 GCA_045131145.1 Lachnospiraceae bacterium
ACCTTATATACGGAGATCCGTATCAGGCGGGAATTGCCGGCGGGGCAGAGGACTGGATCGGCATGCGGGAGGAAGTGGTATATAAAAAGGAACTTAAGAATCACACCTGGTGGACGACTACCATAAGACCGGAATACAAAAGGTGCAAATACTATTTCGAGCTTCATGCCGCTGACGAGATCCTGTATTATTTTGAGGACGGATGCCTTACAAAAGAGCAGATGGAAGTTCCCGGAAAGATGCTCCAGTATTTTATAGTGCCATGGATGAATCCGGCAGATGTCAATCGCACGCCGGATTGGGTGAATGAAACGGTATGGTATCAGATCTTTCCCGATCGCTTCCGCAGAGGCAAAGACAGCAGGGAAGATGAGAATATCGTGCCGTGGCGTAAGGGCAGCGTAAGGAATGAGGAACGCTTCGGGGGAAATCTTAAGGGCATAATCGAGAAGCTGGATTATCTTAAGGATCTTGGGATAAACGGAATATATCTTACGCCCATCTGTATGGCGGAATCCAACCACAAGTATGATACATCGGACTATGAAACGATAGATCCTTCGTTCGGAAATGAATGGGATATGAAAAGCCTTGTGGATGAAGCGCACGCAAGGGGTATCAGGATCATGATGGACGGGGTTTTCAACCACAGCGGCGCGAATTTCCTTCCATGGATAGATGTGGTGGAGAAGGGACCGGATTCCCGGTATTTTGACTGGTTCATGGTGAACGAATGGCCGGTTGATCTGACGAAGAGTACGCGTGACGGACAGTTCTATTCATTTGCATTTTTTGCAAATATGCCGAAGCTCAACACGAATAATCCGGAAGTCATTGATTATATCGAAAAGGTATGTACCCAGTGGATAAGACGATATGATATTGACGGGATCCGTTTTGATGTCGGAAATGAAGTCAGTCACCGCCTGTTAAAGAGGCTGCGCAGGGTACTGAAGGAGCAAAAGAGTGATTTCTATCTGCTCGGTGAGATATGGCATGATGCGTCGCAATGGCTGTACGGAGATGAATATGATGCTGTCATGAACTATCCGCTGACAAGCGGTATCAATGATTTCTTTGTGGATCGTTCACTTACGAAAAAGGATTTCGCATACCGTGTGAACAGTTGTTATACAATGTATCAGCAGCAGACAAACAATGTTCTCTTCAACCTTCTGGATTCGCATGATACGGATCGGTTGATGACAAGGACAAAGGATCCGGATATCTTCATTCAGGAACTTGCGGCGCTGTTTACGATGCCCGGCAGTGTGTGCATGTTTTACGGAACGGAGATCGGCATGGAAGGCGGACATGATCCGGACTGCCGCAGGTGCATGCCATGGGATGAAGTGGACAAGGGGATCCACGACGATCTGACCGGGATGGTGCGGGCGTTGATCCGGTTAAGGCGGGAAGAGGCGACTTTTCGCAGTCTGTACTTCCATTTTCCGTGCGAGATCAGTACAATGAGATGTATAGAGTATATCAAGCTTGACAAAGAGGGCAGGAGGATCAAGGTACTGCTGAATGCTTCGGATGATCCGGTAAAGGTTCCGGAAGCGGATGATATCCTTTTTTCGAGGAGGTTTAAGGAAGGGGAGCTTGAGGCAAACGGAACACTGATATACAGGCTAAGATAACGACCGGTATATAATATAATAAAGGACATAATAAAGATTTTAACCTATAAACCATATTTACATGACAGGAGGAAACAAAGATGAAAAAGAAAGTATTGTCGTTTCTGTTGGCATCGGCTATGATAAGCTCGCTTCTTGCAGGCTGCGGCGGAGCAGCCGCGGAACCTGCGCAGCCTGCGGCCGAAGAAACTGCGGAACCCGCCGCGGAAGATAAGGCAGAAGAAGCACCGGCTGCCGGAGAAGCCGAAGAGGAAAAGCCGAGTGCAACTGTCGGTGACGGCGGTTCGGGCGAGATCAAGGTATGGGTTGCGGATGCGGTTGTTGATTTTACCGCCAAACAGGTGGAGAAGTTCATGGCAGACAATCCGGATTATGCGGGATTCAAGGTTTCTGTTGAGGCTGTGGGTGAAGGTGATGCTGCCGGAAATATGATCACGGATGTTGAAGCGGGTGCTGATATCTACGCTTTTGCTCAGGATCAGATAGCGCGTCTTGTTGCAGCGGGTGCTCTTGAAACGGTTAATCCGGATGTGCTTGACGCGGTAAAGAGCGAGAATGACGAGGGCTCGATCAAAGCCGCCACAGTCGGAAATGAGCTGTATGCTTATCCGCTCACATCGGATAACGGATATTTCCTTTACTATGATAAGAGCGTAGTTAAGGATCCTTCGACTCTTGACGGAATCCTTGCTGACTGCGAGGCGGCAGGTAAGAATTTCTATATGGAGATAAATTCCGGTTGGTATCAGACGGCATTTTTCTTCGGAGCGGGATGTGATCTTTCATATGAAACAGATGATAACGGTAACTTCACTAAGGCAAATGTAACCTATGCATCGGATGAGGGTCTTGCTGCCCTTAAGGCAATGATCGGGCTGAGTGAATCAAAAGCATTCCAGAACGGCTCCGCCATGGGTGAGGCAACAAATGTGGGCGCTATAGTGGACGGAACATGGGACAGCGCAACGGCTCAGGAAGTATTCGGCGACAATTACGCCTGTGCCAAGCTGCCCACATTTAAGGATGGTAACGGAAAAGAACATCAGATGAGCGGTTTCGGCGGATTCAAGCTTCTCGGAGTTAAGCCTCAGACTGAGGATGCCAAGCTTGCAGCCTGTGATGCGCTGGCATACTACCTTGCGGGTGAGGAGGTTCAGCTTGCGAGATATAAGGAGGTAGGTTGGGGGCCTTCAAATATCAAGACTCAGGCTTCGAGTGATGTAAAGTCGGATGCTGCACTTTCGGCTCTTGCCGAACAGCTTCAGTATTCAATACCTCAGGGTCAGTACCCCGGCGATTACTGGACACTGTCTACCTCGCTTGGTGACAGCATAAGAAACGGCGAGCTTTCATCATACTCAAGTGATGACGATCTTATGGCCGCACTTCAGAAGTTCCAGGATACCTGCGAATCATACGCACAGTAATTATGTGATGAAGATCCGGCAAGAGAAACAGTCTTTTGCCGGATTTTTAACCGCAATTTTTTGGGAGGTTACATATGAAAGGTGACTTTAAAACCAGGCTCTCATTTCTGATCATGGGTATTGGGCAGATGATGAGGGGGCAGTGGATCAAGGGCTTTGCTTTTTTGATCACAGAGGTACTGTTCATAGTGTATATGATACGGTTTGGAGGTGTGTATTTATCCAAACTGCCGACACTCGGAACGGTGGAGACGCATAAGGAAGGCCGGAAGACGGTTTATGGTGATAATTCGTTTCTTATACTTTTATTCGGGATCCTTACCCTGATAGTCATAGCTGTCTTTGTTTTTCTTTGGTATCTGAACATTAAGGACAATCTGAAACAGGAGGAGCTTCTCAAGGCAGGCAAGACACTGCCCTCAAACAAAAAAGTGTTAAGCTCGCTCTTTGACGGACATTTTGACAAGACACTGCTTGCGATACCTGTAAGCGGCGTGTTCCTGTTTACCGTTGTACCCATCATATTTATGATATGCATCGCATTTACTAACTATGATGACAAACATCAGGCGCCAACGAATCTGTTTACATGGGTGGGACTTGACAATTTCAAAAACCTTTTGTCCTTCGGAACACAGGGCATGGCTCCGACATTTTTCAAGGTACTTGCATGGACGCTTGTATGGGCATTCTTTGCAACCTTTATTGACTATTTTCTCGGACTTGCGGTGGCTATACTGATAAACAAGAAAGAGGTAAAGCTTAAAAAGCTGTGGAGGACAATACTTGTACTTACAATAGCGGTTCCACAGTTTGTATCTTTGCTGTATGTAATGAAGCTGTTTGCAAATGACGGTCTTATAAACGGATACCTGCTGAAATGGGGGTTTATATCTTCGCCGATACAGTTCTGGGTTGATCCGATGCTCGCGCGCATTACGATAATCGTTGTAAACATTTGGATCGGAATCCCGTATCTTATGCTCATTGCAACGGGACTTCTGATGAACATACCGGCGGAACTGTATGAAAGCGCTAAGGTTGACGGGGCTACGGGATGGCAGATGTTTAAGAGCATAACACTTCCTTATATGTTATTTGTAACCGGACCTTTTCTCCTGACGCAGTTTACGAACAACCTTAATAACTTCAATGTTATTTATCTGCTTACACAGGGCAAACCACAGTCAATGAAGCTTGCAAATAAAGCAGGGTCAACGGATCTTCTGGTGACATGGCTGTATAAGATGACGGTCAACGATACAAACTACAAGATGGCTGCGGTACTCGGTATCATGGTCTTCATTGTAACTGCCGTGGTGACGATGGTCGTATATAACAGGCTGCCTTCTGTAAGGGACGAGGAGGGATTCCAATGAGCAAAACGGATAATAATAGCAGTATGAGCAGGAAAAAAACGGCAAATACAGTCTGGGCATACATTGTTCTGATAATGATCAGCATTATATGGCTGTTCCCTTTTGCCGGACTGTTGCTGCAGAGCTTCAGATCTTATGATCCCAAGGTCGAATACGGAGGTATGGTTGATTATCTTATTCCGAAGCATTTTTCGCTGGATAACTACAGATTTCTGTTTTCGGGTCAGACGAATTTCCTAAGATGGTATGGGAATACGCTGGTAATAGCAATATTTGTATCCATCTTGCAGACTATGATCATCCTTTGTGTAAGTTATGCGTTATCCAGGATGCGTTTTGCCGGTCGCGAGCTGCTCATGCGGTTCTGGCTGATATTGGGAATGTTCCCGGGCTTCCTTACAATGATCTGTCTGTACTTCCTGTTAAAGCAGTTTGGAATGACGCAGGCAGGAGCGGTTCCCGGACTTATCCTTGTTTCGGTAGCGAGCTCCGGCATGGGATACTATGTCTGCAAGGGGTATTTTGACACAATACCGAAGGCATTGGATGAGGCCGCAAGGATAGACGGCGCATCCCGAGCAAGGATCTTCTTTACCATGATCATACCGATGAGCAAGCCTATAATCATTTACACAGCACTTGTAGCGTTTATGGCCCCGTGGTGTGATTATATCTTTGCTTCATATGTGGCTTTCGGACATGATGAGAGCTACAATGTTGCGGTGGCGATGACAAGGTGGGTATGGACGAACGACTACCAGGGGTATTTCACGAGATTCTGCGCGGGCGGGATACTTATAGCGATTCCGGTTACGGTATTGTTCATGGCGCTTCAGAACTACTATGTTGAAGGTGTTACCGGCGGCGCGGTCAAAGGTTAATGCCATTAAGTATTGCGGAGGAGAATATGTTGGATTGGCTTAAAAAAGCGGTATTTTATGAGATTTATCCACAGTCGTTTTATGACAGTAATGCGGATGGGATAGGGGATTTCGAGGGTATTATAAGGAAGCTTGATTATATAAAGGAGCTGGGAGCAAATGCCCTGTGGATCAATCCGTGCTTCGATTCCCCTTTCAAGGATGCGGGATATGATGTTAGGGATTATAGGAAGACAGCTTCAAGATACGGCAGCAATGAAGATATGTGTCGTCTTTTCGATGCTGCTCACGAGAAGGGGATCAGGGTTTTTCTTGATCTTGTTCCCGGGCATACATCGGAGGAGCATCCGTGGTTCCTTGAAAGCAGGAAGGCGGAGCAAAACGAGTATTCCGGCCGCTATATCTGGACGGATTGGTGGATAAAGGGCATAAAGGGGCATCCCTATATAGGCGGAGAAAGTGAGCGTAACGGAACCTACATGCTTAATTTCTTCAAATGCCAGCCGGCACTTAATTACGGTTTCCTTAATCCCGAAGAGCCCTGGCAGAAGGGTATGGACGATCCTGACTGTCTTAAGACGAGAGAAGCGGTCAAGGATGTTATACGCTTCTGGCTGTCGCTGGGATGCGACGGGTTCAGGGTTGATATGGCGGATTCCCTGGTAAAGGACGATGATGAAGAGAAGAGCGGAACCTGCAGGGTATGGCGGGATATTTTTGAGTCAGTGCGAAAGGATTATCCCGAAGCGGCATTTGTGGCGGAGTGGAACAACTCCCATCAGGCAATTATGGGTGCCGGTTTTGATATGGATTTTTTCTTAAACTGGAGAGGAAACGGATATAACTCACTGCTTCGTGATTATGAAACCCCGGGCGGGGATCACAGCTATTTTAAGGCAGACGGAAAGGGTGATATAACGCGGTTTCTGGATGAATATGTTCCGAGGCTTGAGGAGATAAAGGGAAGGGGATATATCTCTCTTATCAGTTGCAATCATGATACAACCCGGCCGCGGTAGAATCTTACCATACCGGAGCTTAAGGTTGCATACG
>JBGUQP010000321.1:0-2617 GCA_045131145.1 Lachnospiraceae bacterium
CACCTTACACAGATACATGGCTGCAAAAAAGTGGGTTTTGTCAGCGGTCCCAAGACCAATCAGGATGCAAACGAAAGGCTTAACGCCTTTCGGGAAGCCGTAAGGGAATATGGGCTTGATGACAGTGAAAGCCTGATCACTTATGGGGATTTTACCGAGTTTTATCCGGAGATAACGGAAGCGCTGATCAAGGCCAATCCGGGGATAGAAGCAATCGTGTATGCCAATGACCAGATGGCCGCCAGCGGTTATACGGCACTTAAAAATATGGATCTGACCCCCGGGAAGGATGTACTTATCACCGGATATGATGATTCACGTTTCTGCATTATGATGGATCCCCATCTTACTTCTGCCAGGGTGGATTCCAGGGAAATGGGATACAGGGCAGTACTTGCGTGCGAGGACCTGATCGGGGGCAGGTATAAGGATGAACAGGTAGCTTCGAGACTGGTAGTAAGGGAGTCATGCGGATGTGATTCTGCCAATACCGCAGCACGTATAACAGATGATATCGAAAGCCGGTCCGGAGAAGAACTTATTAGCTTTCTGGTGCATGAGATGATAGAAGAGTATTTTAATTTTTTCTATGATCCTGCGGAGAAAGACAATGTGACCGACATAATCAGAGGATATTTTGAATTTTATTTTGGTATGGTACAGCCCGATGGCAGCTTAAGGATAGATGAGGACACATTGGGAAAGGAATACAGAAAATATATCCGTTTAAATGAGAAGGGCTATTTAAATTTAGAGACCCTGTTTTTGATCGATCAGATCCTGTACCGGTATATAAGCAAGAGGGTAAGTGATGCCGCTTCGTGCATCAGGCTGACGGAGATCATAACGATCCTGAGAGAACGATATACAAGCAGTGTAAGAGCCGGAAATCTGCTCAGTATCGAACAGAATAAGACAAATGAAACAATACTTGCGAATATTACAAGGGATATGCTGCAGTGGCAGTTCCAGGATGAGCTGAAAAGATATGAAACGGTCATCACAAAGCTGCAGCTTATGGGGTATTCATCCGCCTGTATTTATATGTATGAAAACGGTATCGTCAACGACGGCACGAGCAGGTGGAGTATGCCAAAGAAGCTGTATATAAAGGGGAACTACGATCATGATACGGTTAAGATATATTCCGAATCAGACGGTGAGATAAGTTGTGAAGAGATATTTTCGGATAAGTACATGCCCGGGGACCGCCGCTATGATATACTGGTTCTTCCGCTGTTTTCGGGAGAAACCCAGTACGGTCTGCTGCTTATCGAAACAGGACTTGATTCCTTCAAGATCGCACAGCGGGCCGCATGCCAGATAAGTGTATCAATGGAAGCGATCAATATCATAAAGGAACAGAAAGAGATCAAGAAGCAATTGGAGGTTAACCTTGCAAAGTCCGTTGCCGCAAATAAAAAGCTTGATGAGATGAGCCGTATCGATCCCATGACCGGTGTGACGAACCGGCGAGGCTTTTTCAAGACGATCAATGAGATAATACAGGATCCCGGGAATTATGGTAAAAAAGCGGTGGCAATCTATGCGGACATGGACAATCTGAAGATCGTAAATGATGAATTCGGCCATGATGAGGGTGATTATTCGATCAAAACCATTGCCAAAGTACTCACCGAATCCTTCCGCAGCTCCGATGTGGTCGGAAGAATGGGAGGGGACGAATTCGCAGCGTTTGCAATAATCAATCAGGGCAGCTGCGCGGAAAAGATCAAGGCCAGGATACAGAAGTCCATGAAAGCATTCAATGATCAGAGCGATAAACCATACTATGTAAATATCAGTATGGGATTTCATGAATTTATCATTGATGATACCGTAGATATAGAGAAGATACTTACAAAAGCGGATGCGGAGTTATATATAGAAAAGAAAGAAAAGAAGAAGAGGATCTGTATTTATAAATCCTTTAAAGAAGAATCCTGACAGATATGAACTCTGTTCTATGATGTCAGTCTGAAATAACGGAAAGGTCTGCGGTAAAACCTGAATCCGTTATGTCGGTAACCTTACCGTCTTCTATCGCAACATCTATGATCGCAAAGTCAACGGCTTCTTCACTGCTGTCCTGCGTAAAGTGCCCGATTACTGCCTGCCCTTTACCATCCCGGACTGCAGGTACTATCTCAATATAGTAGAGGCCGTCCTCGCCGATGTCGTCATCCGAAAACTCCATTGTTTGTTTCATTAGTGGAATAGCTTTCCGTTTTACATGCCGTAAGGCATGCAAGTGTTGTGACTGCGAGTAAAACTGTAATCTTCTTATTCATGTTTGTACTCCTGTATTATTGTAATTGTTTATTCATCCGGTGCATAAGCGTCTGTCAGAACGATTTTAGAAGTATAGCATAAACTTATCTGTCATTCAACAATATATTTTTTTAGGTAAACAGGTATATAATCATACTATTAATACCGGAAGGAAATGGGATCAGTCACATGAAAAACTTATATGCCGCAATAATCATATGTATGATAAGCTGCCTTGCCGTTACAGGATGCGGCAGCAATGAAAGCAAAGCTGAAAAAACAGAAGCTCTTCTCGAAGAAAAAGAGAGTGAAGAAAAAGAAAGTGAAGATAAAGAAGATTCACTTA
>JBGUQP010000322.1:0-3625 GCA_045131145.1 Lachnospiraceae bacterium
CCTGACCCCCAATTGACCCCCTTTTGGTTCTTTTTTTCTGAAAAAGACCATGATATCATTATACTCGGGCAGTCCGGAACGAAGGAATGAAAACCTTCGGACCTGGCTGCTTTTTCTGTGCGCGCAGAATCATATAAAACCTCAATAAAAGACAGGGAGGTGAGCACATGCAGGAACGGGTGAATGAGAAGACCGTGGCTGTTGCAGTTCAGGCGACGAAGATGTCCGGGCGGATGATTGCAAGGATAGGCGAGATGTATTTAAGGCATGTCCGGGAGAAACGCAGGGATAACAAGCTTACAAAGAGCAGGGATCCGTCAACCTATAAGCATAACCGGGCCGGTAAGGTCAAAATAAAGACGCTGATGCAGGAAGGTGACGGGGTATCCAATGTAGAGATCAAGGACGACAGCATCAAGGTTTTCGAACGGCTGGCAAGGAAGAACGGTATAAGGTATGCGGTGAAGAAGGATAAGGCAACGGATCCGCCTACGTACTATATCTTCTTTAAAGGAAAGAGCGCCGAGGTCATAGAAGCAACGCTTAAGGAATTTACCAAAGCGAAGCTTGAACGATCAGGCAGGCATCCGATCCATGACAGACTAAAGAAATACGGGGAGAGGGCTAAGGAGACAGCCGTGGCACTTGCAAAAGACCGGCATAAGCAGATGGTCAGATGATAAAGCAGGGGCACGGCTGTGGAAGAGGAAAAGCCATTCTGCGAAGCAGAATTCAGGATGGCTTTGACGACAGGCCGCCGACTTTGGTCATGAGGGGTACCACGAAGTGGTGGAGTCCTTATGACAGAAAAAGGAGGGGGCATTACCAAATAAATAATTAAGGAAGGAGGCGATTCAGTTGATCTATCATAAGGATGAAAGATTTATGGAGATAATCAAGAGATCCGGTACGACTGATATTTTTCCGGCAGCCAGATACATCATGCAGCTTGAGAGCATTAAGGAAGCGGCAAGCATACTGGTGAACAAGGTAAGCAATGTCGAGTTTCCATTTAAGTACACGGGAACCGACAGGCCGGAGGATGCCGTGTTCGGAGCTGAATACCTTGTAAGGGCGATCGCGGAAGAGCAGATACAGGCAGAGGAAAGGTTCCGTGAGATGCTTGTTAAGGTATTTAAGATTACAAGGGATATGCAGGAGAAGGAATTCGGTGAATACCTTGATGTTGATTACTTCGACGCATATAAGATCATTAAGGATCTGAAGCATAAGATTTTCACGGATCCGATGGAGGAAAGCGATGAAGAGATACTTGAAAAGATCATCTTTACTGTTGATCTCTCTTGCTGGTTTGATCGTTTTGACGAAGAAGATGATTATGATGATGAAGAACCATATCATTCCGGCATTGAAGAGATTGAAGATCCTAAGGATGACGAAGATCCACTCGGTTGACAGGGCAGGTAATGCATTATGAAAATGCAGCCTGCTTTTTTTGACCGGCTGAAAAAGGAAGTACATGACTTAACCGGGCTGGATCTCAGTTCGTTTAAGGATAAAAGGGTAAGGAAGGAGCTGCTTATAAAGAGCCTGCCCTACGTGCTTGCCGGATGGGTGGGAAACAAGCTTTCCTACATATACGGAACAAGTACTGTAAAAGACAAGGCAGGCAGGCTGCTAGATATGATGGACAGGCTTGACGGCATAGTTTCGTTCCCGCCGGTATCACTGTATCCGGGGGACATATTAACGGGTATAGCCGTAGGAGCCGGTTTGAGACTGGCCGTATATCTTAAAGGCAGGGATGCAAAGAAGTTCAGGAAGGGAACGGAGTATGGTTCGGCAGAGCTGGGCGGTCCGAAGGACATAGAACCCTTCATAGACCATAACAATCCGGATAATAACCTGATCCTGACCCAGACTGAACAGTTAAGCCTGGCACCAAGGATGCCATCGCCCCTACATAACAGGAACAAGAATGTACTTGTTATCGGTGGTTCCGGTACAGGTAAGACGCGCTTTTACTGCAAGCCCAATGCCATGCAGCTTAACTGCAGCTACGTTTTTACCGATCCAAAAGGCACATGCCTTGAGGAGATTGGCTTTCTGCTAAAGAAGGCCGGATATAAGATCAAAGTACTCAACACGGTTGATTTTTCCAGGAGCATGAGATATAACCCATTCGCATATATCCACAAGGAGAGCGATATCATGAAAGTCGCTGATGCGCTGATAGAAGGAACTACGACCGGCAAACAGCAGGGCGAACAGTTCTGGCAGGACGCGGAGAAGCTGCTTTACAATGCGCTCATCGGTTATATCATGACCGTCGGGGAAGATGAGGAGGAAAAGAATTTTGCCACCCTGCTCGATATGGTAAACGCCATGGAGATAAGGGAGGATGACGATGAATTCAAGAATGCGGTTGATTTCATGTTTGAGGAGCTGCAGGAGTCGGAACCGGATAATTTCGCGGTGAGACAGTATGCCAAATTCAAGCAGGCAGCGGGTAAGACTGCAAGGTCGATCATGATAACGGTCGGGGCAAGGCTTTCCCGGTTTGACATACAGGCGGTGAGGGATGTAATGCTCTATGATGAGCTGGAGCTTGAAAAGCTTGGCCTTGAGAAGACAGCGCTTTTCATTGTAACGTCGGATACGACCAAGACCTTTAATTTCATGGCGAACATCCTGTATACGCAGATGTTCAACCTGCTGTGTGAAGAGGCTGACCTTGAATTCGGAGGAAGGCTTCCGATCCATGTGCACTGCATAATGGATGAGTTCAGTAACCTGGGCAAGATCCCTGATTTTGAGATCCTCATAAGTACGATAAGAAGCCGCGAGATATCGGCTTCTATTATTTTACAGTCTCTTGCGCAGCTAAAGTCAATCTATGACAAGCAGGCGGATATAATCACGGATAACTGTGACAGCATGCTTTTTTTAGGCGGCAAGGGTAAGGATACGCTTAAGGAGATATCGGAGCTTCTTGGTAAGGAGACGATTGATTTTTACAATACGTCCGATACCAGGGGCAACAGCCCGACCTACGGGATGAACACCCAGAAAGTCGGAAGGGATCTGTTTACGCCGGATGAGCTGGCAAGGCTTCCCGGAGATAAATGCATCCTGCAGATAAGGGGCGTTAAGCCCTTCTGCTCCGAGAAATACGATATCACGAAGCATAAGAGATATAAGTATCTTTCGGATTTCAACCCAAAGCTTAAGTACGACATAAGGAAAGAGCTGTCGGTCAGGTTCAGTGTCCGGGATGATGAGGAGTGTGAGTACACGGATCTTACAGATTCAACAATTGAATAAGGTTAACAGGCATCCCTGTGATCGGTTAAGAGCCGTGATCAGGGATGTTTTGTTGGAAGAAAAAGTAACTACAAACAAATCAAAGAAGAAGAGGAAGGAGGAAACCGGATAGACATCTGGTTTACATAACATTATGGGATTTTTTCAGAGTTCAATAACGGTATTACAGAAGTTAGTGGTGGCCATTGGCTGCGGTCTCGGGGCCTGGGGCCTCATAAACCTGCTTGAGGGCTATGGTCAGGACAACCCCGGAGCCAATGCTCATGTACGGTAAGGAAGCAAGCAACCGAAAACAAGAGATAGACCGCCAGCACTACACTATTCCGAACCAAAGACCAAA
>JBGUQP010000323.1:0-4797 GCA_045131145.1 Lachnospiraceae bacterium
AGCAACACAAAAGTTGCAACTATTGATTCTACAGGAAGGCTTACACCAATAAAGAGGGGAACTGTAACCGTGACAGCCACGATAGGAGGAAATAAGTACAAGACAAAGGTTAAGGTCATTCCGTAAATATGATTGGTGAACCCCTCGCTCGGTGTGACGAGGGGTTTGTAGGTCTTACCAAATAATCAATTATAGTCAAGCTTTAGCTGTAACGCAGTATCCGTTATACGGGTGCGGTACTTCTTTTCTGATTTTTCCATATGTGAATCACCTCAAGGATGATTATACACTGCTTAACACTTATGTGCAATAAAATTTAACATATATTTGGTATACAGATTGATATATTTGCATGCTAAATCAACTGCAATGTAGCAGTCAAGAAAAGAGGATAAATAGAGATTTTTACTTCCAGTTTGCAAAAGAAAGGGGTCTGGTTGCCCGGATTGGGGGTGAGTGGAATTTAAAATTTCAATTTTGGCGTGTCCCGCAATGAAGACAAAAGGATTGTCACCATGTACCCAAAATATGGTAGAATGAATTCATCAAGCTTAAGAGCATAGTGCTGACAAATTCTCTATACAGTGTAAGCGAATATGCATTTAAGGGCTGTAATTCTTTATCTGATGTATACTATGCCGGGAGTCAGTCTGAATGGTCAAAAATTATCATTGATGGGGATAATGACCTGCTGTTAAATGCTTCAATCCACAATAATTACGACTACACCAACCCTCCCAAAATACCGGATGATCCAAAGCCCGGGCCGGGACCGGATCCTGCTCCTCAAAATGCGGGAACGATCGTAGTAGGACAGAAGATAGACCTTAAGGGAGCTGCATATTTCGGGCAGGGTTATGATGGCTACAAGGTCAGGTCAAAAGAGGGCAATGTTGACAGTAATGGTATCTTCTCTGCTAAAAAAGCAGGTACGGGAGTAAAAGTAGTGGCGTTTGAAAGCAGAGGAAAGTATACAAGGGCTGTAAAGACCCTCTCGTTTACCATTGAAAAGTCTGAGGTTCCCAAAAATATGAAGGCTGTGATCCTCACATCACGCGGCGAGACAATGGATGCAGGCAGTGTCCTTACTGGAACAGGTGTAGTTCCGACCGGGTATGCATCATCCAAGCCGTCTGTAGTATCCGTTGATCCTGCAACCGGACTTGTTACGGCACTTGACAAGGGTTCTGCCAAGATAACGATACTTTTCGGAGGCACAGACCCTAAGGATAAGAATGCGGCTAAGTATAGCTCTACCGTTAAATCGAACATTCCTGCAATAAGCAAGAAGGCCATGGCGGCAGTTATGGGACAGAAGTTCAGCCTTAAGCTTAACAAGGTGGCTAAGGGTAAAGAGATAACATGGGTCAGCTCATCGAGAGCTGTAGCTGTTGAAAACGAGAACGTAGAAGTGCGCTCATGGCAGGAGACACCGGTAGAAGTAAGTGCTGTAGTAGACGGAGTCGGCTATCCCTGCACCATAACGATCAGTAAACCTGTGGTTTCCAAAACACAGTATCAGCTTAAGACAGGACAGAAGGCAGCCATAACCTATAAGAATACCAAGCTTAAGGCACCGCAGATAAGCTTCGCATCCTCTGCACCCGAAATGGCAGACGTAGATCCGGCTATGGGTAAGATAGAGGCTAAGCAGGCGGGTAACTGTGAGATAACCGTTATCGTTGGCGGAGTTGAATATATCTGTCAGGTTACGGTAGCAGGAAAGTAGATATATAGGAAAAATAATTACTTAGTTTATGCATCAAGCGGTCGTGGTGTTATCACCACGGCCGCTTTTGCAAGATGTCCTCAATGAAGACAAAAGAACCGTCCCCATGGCCTCATAATATGGTAGAATATATAGTAGTGATTATTATGATGACAGGAGGAACTGCGTATGAAGAGAAAGATTGCAATGATTATTGTTACGGGACTGCTTCTGAGTGTATGGCCGACTGGGGTGTTTGCGGCGCCGGAAGATGTAGCGAAGGACAATAATACGCCGGCTGTGGAGGAAGAAGCTAAGGATCAGGAAGCGGATGATACCGCACTGCCGGATGATGAAATTGTCAAGACCGGGCATGAAGTTACCATAAAGGGCGAGAAGATCCCTTATACCGCTGAGGCTGCAATGATAGGCCTTGAGAGCGGCGGTAAGAAATGCCGGATGTTTTATACCGCATATACAAGGGATGATGTTAAGGATTTAAGCGACCGCCCCATTACATTTGCCTTCAACGGTGGCCCGGGGGCAAGCAGTTACTATATCCAGTTCGGCTGCCTGGGACCGCGCAGGCCTGAGATCGATGAGGTCGGATTCGCCAAAACACTTCCGGCCAAGGTAGTGGATAATGAGAATTCGATACTTGATATGACCGATCTTGTGTTCATAGATCCTGTGGGAACCGGGTATTCCCATGCGCTGAATGAAGATGAGACAACGGACTTTATCGGGTATGATAATGATATACGCTTGGTAGGTGACTTTATCAGGCTGTATATAAACAGGCATAAGAGGTGGGGATCACCCAAATATATCGCAGGAGAGTCATACGGTACCACGAGAGCAGTTGGACTGTGCAGCTATCTTTCGGATCAATATGCAATGTTTATAAACGGTGTTATGCTGGTTTCTTCCTGCAATAATTTCGAAGCTTTGGTCAATGGCGGTGGAAATGACATCCCTTATGCCCTGTTTGTGCCGACCTATGCGGCTGATGCATGGTACCATGGCAAGCTTGCGAAGGAATACCTGGATATGGAGCTTGAAGACTATCTTGAGGAAGTCCGCTCCTTTGTGGAAAGGGAGTATGTTCCGGCGCTGTTCCTTGGCAGGAAGATGGACAAGAAGGAGCAGGATGAGCTGGCTGGCAAGCTTGCGGGCTACATAGGATTGTCCAAAGAGTATGTGGTAAAACAGAACTTAAGGATCGATTTTTCCGATTTTGCAAAAGAGCTGTTAAGTGATGACATGCAGATGATCGGACGCTATGACGGACGTATAACGGGACCTGTTACCGCAGGGTCTATTTTGGACGGAACCTCCGATCCTTCCGGGTTCTCATCGGATATCGCCCTGTTTGCGTCGTATCAGAAGTATCTCACGGAGGAACTTAAGTTTAAGACTGACAGGCCCTTCATACCGATTTCCGGCGACGTAAACGCTCAGTGGAGCCTGGCGAATGATAGCGGGCTGATCTCTCAGGAGGATATTGTTTATACCTGTATGTCCAAGAATCCCTTCCTGAAGGTATGGGTACTGTGCGGCTACTATGACGGGGCAACTCCCTTCTATTCGGCCGAATGGGTTTACAACCATGTCTTCTTAAGCGAAGACAGGGAGGATAATCTTCAGTTTACCTATTATCCTTCCGGGCATATGTTTTATATGGAGAAATCCTCGTTTGACAAGTTCAGACAGGATGCCGAGAAGTGGTTTAAATAGAAATGTCCTTTAATGATAAGAAAAACAAAATCGATATGTTGAACGGGTCGCTGGCGGACAAGATCTTAAAGGTCGCTCTTCCGCTGGCGGCCATGAGCATTCTGCAGCAGTTCTTCAATGCGGCGGATGTGGCTGTTGTGGGCCGGTTTGCCAGTAAGGATGCGATAGCGGCGGTAGGAGCCAATACGCCCATAATAAACATGTTCATCACCCTTTTTACCGGCCTAGCAACCGGCGGCAATGTGGCGATAGCAACCCTTATCGGCAAGAGGCATAAGGAAGAGCTCTCGGATGCTATACAGACGGTCTATACCCTATCCCTTATAAGCGGCCTTATCATAATCATTCTCGGGGAGATGTTCGCCCGGTCACTCCTTGAGCTTATTGATACCCCTGCCAATATAATCGATTCCGCCCTTCTGTATTTAAGGATATACATTATCTCGATGGCCTTCGGCATCGTGTATAACTTCATGTCAGCGATATTAAGGAGCAAGGGCGATACCAAGCGGCCCATGTACTGCCTTATAGCATCGGGCATCATAAATGTTTTGCTAAACTTTCTGTTTGTCATCGTTTTTAAGATGGACGTTGCGGGTGTGGCACTGGCTACCCTTATTGCCAATATCTTCGTTGCGGCGGTCACGATCCTTCTCCTTGTGAAGGAAGAGTCATCCATGAAGCTTATATTATTTAAGTTCATGCTTGTAAAGAAGCCCCTCTTCTATACCTTAAGGATCGGACTCCCGGCCGGTATTCAGGGTCTGCTGTTTTCGGTTTCCAACGTCCTTATCCAGTCGGGTATCAATTCCTTCGGCTCTGACTGCATAGCGGGCAATACTGCCGCCATGAATTTCGAGTTTATAGCCTATTTCGTGATAAATGCCTTCGCCCAGACGACCACGACCTTCGTAAGCCAGAACTACGGAGCGGGTAAGAGGGACAGGTGCAGGAGGGCTACGAGGATATGCTTTGTGATGGGAGTGGCCATGTGCCTTGCCGTAAGTCTGTGCTTCTTCTTGGCAGCCGATATGTGGCTTAAGCTCTTTACAACGGAAGCAGGCGTTCTTGCCTTCGCATTTATACGTATGAAATACGTGGTATTGATGGAACCCTTAACAGGCTTATATGAGGTCCCTTCATCGGCCCTTCGCGGTTACGGCATAGCAATGCCGCAGACAGTGATAACGATAATAGGAAGCTGCGTATTGAGGGTTATATGGATGTACTCGGTATTCCGCATCTTCAATTCATACGGAGCACTGATCATCGTCTATCCGGTATCGTGGGTACTTATAAGTATCGTGATGGGGTTGTACTACATGAGAAGTGTTAAAATGAAATAATGCCGC
>JBGUQP010000324.1:0-2517 GCA_045131145.1 Lachnospiraceae bacterium
ATCTTCTCGCCCTCCCTGTATTCATCAAGTGCACTCTTTATACGCTTCCTTGCATATGAAAGATAATCGCCCTTGCCTTCAATATAAGAATCAATCGAGTTGTTAAATGCCCAAAGAGCTATGGACCATTCATCGTCGCTTGTTGTAATACGCCGTCCCGAGACCCTCGAAGCAATACTTAATATCTGCTGCTCCATGTCTCTTATAAGATTCTCGCGCTGGAATTCACTTACCTTGGCAACTGCTACTCTGTTGTTCATGTTCCCTCTCCATATCAATCCCGACGATAGATCCTGCTGTTTTAACAGTCAGAATATATATCGGACAGATCAATCAGAAATGAACTGTTATTTAATAAAAAAATTACAAATAATAATATATATATATTTTAGCACAAGCGATCAAACATTTCCACCGGAAAATAGAGCGAAGGCCACGGTTTTCTTTTCCTCACCGTGGCCCTCTAATGACTCACTATCAATGGAACATACCTCTTTTCTCTATTCAGACATCTTCGTCATTATCTTGTGTCAGGTTTAACTGTGACCTTCTTTACCCTTGATGGTAGTTTTCCAATTTTCATATTCGGTTCACATTAGACTTTGATAAATCCGAAGTCTTATCTTTTTGTTGATTTAATACTATCATATAATGGTGGTTATGTCAACATATTTTTCAGATAATTTTACCAATGTATCGCATTTTATACTTATATTTCTTGAATATATATTATATTTTTCAATAATTATTTATAATTTCTGAAATATTCACGCAATAACTATAACAGGCCGGATCACTTCATCTGTCCGGCCTGTCATAAATTCAAAATAAAAGTTCATCATTTGCACCCATTGCACGAAGGACAGTTCCTGCAGTCACCCTGCTTATCCCAGCAGTAGGTGCACAGCTTCTCCTTGGGGATACCTACCGACTTGACCATATCATCAAGGCGATGGAAACGTAAGGATGTGAAGTTGAGCTGCTTCCTGATCTCCTCGATCATCTCCTTGTACATTTCGCTGTCCGGATCGGCATACTCTGCCAGCACTTCATCCGATACGTTCTCACCCTCTCTCTCCCTTATGATGCGGCGGGTGATAAGATCATATTCGGAATTGGATCTTGAAAAGTTAAGAAACCTGCATCCGTGAAGAAGAGGGGGACAGGCCGGTCGGATGTGGACCTCGCCGGCACCGCTGTTATATAAAAATTCCGTTGTCTCTCTCAGCTGTGTTCCCCTTACTATCGAATCATCTATCAGAAGAAGTGATTTTCCACGGATAAGCTTGTCAACCGGGATCAGCTTCATCTTGGCTATAAGGTTACGCTGACTCTGGTCCGTGGGCATAAAGGAACGCGGCCAGGTAGGTGTGTATTTGATAAAGGGTCTTGCAAAGGGGATACCGGACTCATTGGCATATCCTATCGCATGAGCCGTACCCGAATCGGGAACTCCGGCAACAATGTCGGGACTCACAAAATCCCTGCGGGCAAGTGCCTCACCGCAGCGGTACCTCATATCCTCGACATTTATCCCTTCATATGTCGAGGTTGGATAGCCGTAGTAAATCCACAGGAAAGTACATATCTTCATTGTTTCCTGGGCAGGCCTTAAGGTTTCATAGCCCTCCTCAGTTATGTAAACTATTTCTCCGGGGCCGAGTTCCTTAACATCATGATATCCGAGGTTCAGGTACGAGAAGGACTCAAAAGCCACGCAATAAGCCTCATCTTCCTTCCTGCCTATAATAAGGGGAGTCCTTCCGTAAAGATCCCTTCCGGCATAGATGCCCTTATCGGTCATGACGAGTAGAGTCAGTGACCCGTCCACCTTCTCCAGGGCATACTGTATTCCCTCCGCTATGGTATCCTTCTGATTTATAAGGGAGGCGACAAGTTCAGTTGGGTTTATGTTGCTTCCGCTCATCTCAAGGAACTGGGTACGGCCCACATTGTATGCTTCATTTACCAGTTCTTCTATATTGTTTATCTTACTTACGGTAGTAATGGCGTAACTGCCCAGATGAGATTGGATGAGCAGGGGCTGGGGTTCATAATCGGAAATGCATCCTATTCCGATCCTTCCGTTAAACTCATTGACATCCCTCTCAAATTTGGTCCTGAAGGGTGAATTCTGTATGTTGTGGATAGCCCGGTCAAAGCCACGGTCCCCATACATCGCCATTCCGGCCCTCCTTGTTCCGAGATGCGAATGATAATCCGTTCCGAAAAACAGATCATAAACGCATTCCTTCTTCGATACTACTCCGAATATTCCGCCCATCTTACGCCTCCTGCAAACGTTTATATCCAACAAAGAAAACAGACATTAGAATAATATCACGGCTATCGGTCAAACACAAATCAAAATTTAGGTGTTTGAAACTGCATTTCTTGGTGATTTTTCGCATACCTTAACCCGATGTGACACTTTAGCTCTGAGCTGAAGTGTCACACTTTCGATAGAAATAATATTATGCTATACTATCAATGATTAAAACCTGAAACCTGATCGGA
>JBGUQP010000325.1:0-7029 GCA_045131145.1 Lachnospiraceae bacterium
TGATAAACGACGGCGAGATCGCCGGTGAAGTCTCGAGAGAAGAATTCTCACAGGAAAAGATAATGCAGCTGATAATGGCTCATCAAAGAAAGGGAGACGGTGATGGAAACGAATAATAAGAAATATGTCAAAATGGACATGAAACAGTATGGTATGTTTTTTGCCCTGATAGCTATTTATCTTGTATTTGCTTTACTTACCAAGGGAGCAAATACAACCCCGATGAACATAAACAACCTTATAATGCAGAACGGATACGTTGTTATCCTTGCAATAGGTATGCTGTTATGCGTACTTACCGGTAATATCGATCTTGGTGTAGGTTCGGTTGTTGCAGTATGCGGTTCTGTTGCAGGTATCATAATGATGGACCTTAAGATGAACATGTGGGTGGCAATAATCGCCGCACTTCTTGTAGGCCTTCTTACCGGTATATTTGCAGGATTCTTTATTGCTTACCTTGGGATACCGCCTTTCGTTACAACACTTGCAACGATGCTTATGGGCCGAGGCCTTACATATACCCTGCTCCAGGCACAGACCAAGGGCCCTTTCGAGCAGTCTTATAACTTCATAGGTGCCGGCTTCCTTCCGGTAATAAAGATACCGTTTGGAGACGGAACGCTTGATCTGGTAAGTATCATTGTTGCCGTGATAGCTTCGGCTGCTCTTATCTTTTCAGAGATAAAGAGTAATGCGACAAAGAAGAAATACAATTTTGCGGTTAATCCCACATGGCAGATAGTTCTGAAGCTTGCAGTAATGCTCTTCATCATCTGGTTTTTCTTCTATAAGCTTTCAAGATACAACGGACTTCCTTTTGTACTCCTTATAATGGTAATTCTTATAGCCATATACGGATTCATAACGAGTAAGACAGTTGCCGGACGTCAGATATATGCCCTCGGCGGTAACCGTAAAGCAGCCAACCTGTCAGGTATCGATACCAATAAGGTTTTCTTCTGGGTATACGTTAACATGGGCGTTCTTTCAGCCATAGCCGGTATCGTGCTGTCAGCAAGAAACGGCTCGGCAACACCTAAGGCCGGTGACGGTTTCGAGATGGATGCCATAGCATCATGTTATATCGGTGGTGCTGCGGTAGCCGGTGGTGCCGGTTCCATAGTGGGAGCTGTAGTCGGAGCCTTCATAATGGGTATACTTAATAACGGTATGTCCCTTTTCGGATGGTCAACCGATATCCAGAAGATCGTAAAGGGTGCCGTACTTCTCGGTGCAGTTACCCTGGATGTTCTTTCAAAGCGTAAAAAAGGTTAATTATTATTGGTTTATTATTTACGGAAAGCTGTCTCTTCTGATGAAAAGACAGCTTTCTTGTGTTATGATTATAGGCATGAAGAAAATAACAATATTCCTTTTTCTTATCCTGACTCTTTCTCTTGCAGGCTGCAGCGGTGCCCGGGTTATCGATCAGGATCAAAACAGTGAAATAACTGACTTAAGTGTGCCCGCAGAGGATACACACGAAGACGCCAATGAGGCATCGGAAGGCCGTACCGTTACAAAAAGAGTTGGAGTAGCAATGCCGACAAGGACCTCTGAACGATGGATAAATGACGGGATGAGCATTAAGGCAAGACTTGAGACTTTGGGTTATGAAGTAGACCTCCAGTATGCGGATGATGATATAGATCTGCAGATAAGCCAGATAGAGTCAATGATAAGAAATGATGTTTCCTGTCTTGTCATATCCTCTATAGATTCAACAAGGCTGGTGGATGTCCTTAAGGAAGCAAAGAACAACGGGATTGCCGTCATTGCTTACGACCGCCTTCTTATGGACACCGATGCGGTTTCGTATTACGCTTCCTTTGATAATAAGGAGGTCGGGACTCTTATCGGTAATTATATCGAAGACAAGATGGAGCTTGAAGAGGCTTCAAGGACAGGTAAATCCTATACTATTGAGTTCTTTATGGGATCGCCCGATGACAACAATGCTCTCTTCCTTTATACGGGGGTAATGGAGGTATTAAAACCGTATATTGATAAAGGTACCCTGATCTGCCGGTCGGGGAAGACTTCATTTCATGAAACCTGTATATTAAGATGGTCGGACTCAAAGGCTGAGGAAATGTGCTCGGATCTTATAAGGGAATACTACAGGTCGGGTGATCTTGACATTGCATGTTCCGCCTTTGACGGGTTCGACTACGGAATACTGAGGTCATGGCAGAGAGCAGGCCTGTCCATGGAAGATCTGCCGCTTATAACCGGGCAGGATGCCGAGAAGGCTGCCGTTAATAATATAGCCGAAGGACGACAGACCATGACGATTTATAAGGACACAAGGATACTTGCTGCCAAGTGTGTGACTATGGTGCAGGCTCTCCTTGAAGGCGCAGAGCCCGAGATCAATGATACCAGTCAGTATAACAATAACGTGCTGACGGTTCCTTCATATCTGTGTACGCCGGTTGTTATCGACAGAGATAATTATGAGGATGTACTGATAGGAGGCGGTTACTACACCAAGGAGCAGCTGTTTGCAAGATAGCAATATATATTCAGATGGAGAAAAGAGTATGTACAGGGTAATGCTTGTTGATGATGAAGAAGATGCAAGGGAAGCAATAGCGGGCTGCATCAACTGGAATGAAATAGGATACGAGGTTGTGGCAGAAGCAGATAACGGTGAGGATGCGCTGGCTAAGGCCGAACAGTATAATCCGGATGTGGTGCTGACTGATATCCAGATGCCCTTTATGGATGGCCTGACATTCAGCAGGAAGCTTAAAGAGTTCATGCCGGATGTAAAGATAATTATTTTTTCGGGATACGATGAATTCGAGTACGCTCAGGAGGCAATAAGGCTTGAGGCGGAGGAGTACATTTTAAAACCCGTTAATTCCGAGGAGCTTACCAAGGTTTTCTTAAAGATCAGGGAAAGGCTTGATGATGATTTTGACAAGCGTCATAACATAGAGCAGCTTAAGAAGTTTTATGAGGAGAGTCTGCCGATCCTTAAGGAACAGTTTATGATCGGCCTTCTTGAGGGGCATTTGAGTGAAGAACAGATAAGTTCATTTTCAAGGGACTATGGCCTCTCTTTTGATCACGCCTTTTATTCCGCCGGTATACTGGTTCAGGAGAAGAGTTCCGATCAGCCTCTTGATCCCGGTCTGTTAAGTGTATCGCTGATAAATCTTGTAAAGGATCGTCTGGCGGCATTCCCGGGCTATACCTGTCTGAATTATCTTGGTACCATCGTCGTAATAGCAGGTTTTAAGAATACCGGCGAACACAGGCAGTTTATTTCAAGCATGGACATGCTTTGTAAGCTTTCCAAGAAGCTCTACGGCCTTGATACCGTAGCCGGAATCGGTAAGATATACGGAAATATAAGGGACATTTCCAGGTCCTTTGAAGAAGCGGGGGAAGCGGCCAGGTACAGGATGCTTATGGACGGAGACCAGGCTATTTACATAGGTGATGTTGAACGGGGTAACGGTGATGTCATCACAATGGATGAGAAACTTATGAAGGGTCTTATCACCGAGATAAAGATCGGGGACACAGCGTCGGTGAAGGAGGCTATAGATGAAGTATCGAACCATATACGGAAGTCATCCGTGTCCATACCCCAGCTCCGCCTTTTCTGTACGGAACTTGTTATAGAACTGTTCAGGCTTGCAAGTATGTACAGGCTTGAAGAAAACTGGGGATCCACCCAGGGACTTCTTGAGAAGGTTGAAGGCTTTACCTCTTTTGATGAGATGAGGGAATGGCTTGAGCTTTTATGCCTGCGGCTTAAAGAGGCTATCAGCGAGGAAAGACAGGATGCAACAAGGATCCTCGGGGAGAAGGCCAAGGCATATATTGATGAGCACTATATGGATTCCAAGTTGTCTGTAGATATGCTGTGTTCCTATCTTGGAGTCGGTACAACCTACTTTTCGACAGTCTTTAAGAAGGAGACGGGACTTAACTTTATTGCCTACCTTACCAAGGTAAGGCTTGATGAGGCTGTAAGGCTCCTGACGGAAACGGATGAGAAATCCTATGTCATAGCAGGTATGGTCGGATATGATGAGCCAACCTATTTTTCCTATGTATTCAAGAAGGCCTACGGTGTGTCGCCTGCTAAGTATCGTCATAAATAAGTATGAAGAATAAGATAGATCATTTGATCCTTCCCATAAAAAAAGCATATAAGCAGAGAAGTATAGAGTACATCATATCGATCTCTTTCACCCTTATAGCGGTCATAGGTATGATGATCATGGGCTTTGCCCTCTATTCACAGTTCTCATCAAGGGTACGAAAGAATGCTATCGAGAATGACAAGCGTGTCCTTGAACAGGTCAGCTGGAACCTGAATACATATATAAGGAACATGATGGGTGTTTCGGATTCTTTCTATTACTCTGTTATAAAAAACACGGATCTTGCCAAGGATTCCTTTATTAATGAAATGGATCTTCTCTACGAATCCAATAAGAATAACCTTGTAAGTATTGCCTGTGTTACGGGCGACGGTGCCCTTATCTGTGCATCTCCGGTTTCGGGAAGAAAAGAAGGGGTTGACTTTACCAAGCAGGAATGGTTTGAGAATGCCAAGGAGAAGATAGAGAATATTCATTTTTCAACACCCCACATACAGAACATGTTCGAGAACAGTAACTACCGGTACTATTGGGTAGTGTCATTGAGCAGGGCGGTTGAGCTTACAAGAGGCGGTAACATCCAGCCGGGCGTTCTTCTTGTAGATATGGATTTTTCGGCTATTGAGCAGATGTTTGCCAAGGTAAACGAAAGCGGCAGAGGCTATGTCTATCTTATGGACAGGGACGGGGAGATCATATACCATCCCAGGCAGAGAGCCATATATTCAGACCTTATTAAGGAAAACAACCTTGCCGCCCTTAAGTACGAGGATGGAAGCCATATAGAGGATTTTGGCGGCGAAGAGAGATCTGTCATCGTTAAAACGATCGGGTATACAGGCTGGAAGATAGTCAGTGTTACTCCCACCAGTCAGCTGACCCTTTCTCTTTCCCAGACCCGTATCTTTATGATGATCATCCTGACCCTGATGATCTTTCTTGTGATCTCGGGTAATGTATTCATTTCCTCCAAGGTAACAGATCCGCTCCGTAAGCTTGACGAGAGCGTTAAGAAGCTTGAAGAGGGTGACTTTACCGATGACCATATCTATATAGGCGGAACTCACGAGATCATGCACCTTGGAAGGACTATAAGATCCATGGTATCTCAGATGAGGAAGCTTATGGATGACATGGTAAAGGAGCAGCGTGACAAGCGTAAGAGTGAGCTTGATGCGCTGCAGTCACAGATCAATCCTCATTTCCTGTATAATACTCTTGATTCTGTTATCTGGATGATAGAATCAAACAGGTATAAGGATGCGATCACAATGGTAACGGCTCTTGCATCCCTCTTTAGGATAAGCTTGAGCAAGGGTGACAATATAATAACCATCCGTGATGAGATGACTCATGCCCAGAACTATTTAAGTATTCAAAAGGTTCGTTATAAGAATAAGTTCACAACGATAATAGACATTGATCCTGAGATAGAGGACTGCTGTACGATCAAACTCATTGTCCAGCCTCTTTTGGAGAATGCGATATATTACGGAGCCGAGGATGAGGACTCTGTGATCACCGTAAAGGGTTATCAGAAGGATGGAGACATCTATATTGAGGTAAGCGACAACGGAATGGGAATGCCTCAGGATGTCCTTGAGAACCTGCTTAAAGAAAAGGGAAGGACCAGGGGCAAGGGCTCGGGTATCGGCCTGTGGAATGTAAACCAGCGTATCCAGCTCTATTTCAAGGGCGATTACGGACTTGAACTCGAGAGTGAGCTTGATGAGGGCACAACGGTAAGGATCCACCTGCCGCGTATTACATACGAGGATTATAAGAAGGGGGGAGAACTGTCATGAAGAAGATAAGAACCCCTGTATTTATCATTGCCTGTGTTCTGGTGGGCCTCATGATCATAGAAACGGCTATTTATGTTCAGGCCCTGAAAAAGGAGGATCCCATTATCCAGGTATCGCTCATAGTTTACGGTTCGGATGCTTCGAGATGGGAGAACTTAAAGCAGGGGGCGGCTCTTGCTGCGGATGATCTGAATGCCGAGGTCACACTTATCACGATGTCCGGAGAGGATGACGCTGCGGAGCAGATATCCCTGATCCGCCGTGAAGCGCAGGGGGGCGCCGATGCCCTTCTTATTGCTGCGGCAGACAGCGAACTGATAAAAGAATATCTTGAGAATGAACCGATAAAGATCCCTTATGCTTTTGTGGAGTCCGGTATCGGAGACATTAATGATCTTACTTCTGCCGACAACTCCAGCATGGCAGAATCACTCATAAAGACCATAGATGATAATGAGAAGGACTGGATAAAGGCGGCAGTGATAGTGGATCATGACCGGCGTGACAGTGTTAAGGAAAGGCTTAATACAGTCCTTAATACGGATGTCCCTTATGCGGAGGATGTTGTACTGTGGGAGAGAAATGAGCAGGAGGTCGACAAGAAGGCCCAGTTCTTCCTTCAGAGACAGCTTACCGAAGAAGCCGTGGATGTGGTTATAGCTCTTGATAACTCATCGATGGAGGAGATCATAGATGCGGCAGTAAACCTTAACAAGGATGTTAAGATATACGGGATCGCCAACTCCAATAAGTCAGCCTACTATCTTGATAACAGGCTGGTAAGATCCCTTGTCTACCAGGATGAGTTTTCGATAGGTTATATAGGTCTGTCTGACCTGCTAGAGAGTAATTTCAGAAAACTGCCTGACCATACTCCGCACGGCAGAAGCCGAATAGCTTTTAAAGTAGTCGATCATAACAATATGTATGATAAGGCAAACCAGAGGCTCCTCTTCCCGCATGTAAGATAGGGAAGCCACAGCTGCATCATTTGATTTTATGCCCTGAAGCTTTATCATATTTAGAAACAATACGGAAGGATACAATGAAGAGATCGATCATAAGTATATATGTCCTTGTTATGGCCCTTTTCCTGA
>JBGUQP010000326.1:0-2085 GCA_045131145.1 Lachnospiraceae bacterium
CGAGAAGAAGATACGAACAGTCATAGATAAGGAATTTATCTCGGTAAGAACTGCCAAATCCGGATTATATGAACCGCTTGTTATTGCTGGCGATAAAGTAAGAGCGGGTATGCCGCTTGCCAATATAACCGATCCTTACGAAGGACATGTTCTGGAGACGTTATATTCACCGGTTAACGGTATCGTGTTCTTTATACATAATGAGCCTTTGACTTATGCAAATACTGCCGTAATAAAGATACTTGGCGACGAATGATCATATTGTTGCTTTTATAAAAGCTTCAAATATCTTCCTGCTGTTATCGTCATTTTGATATGAGAACTCAGGATGCCATTGTATTGCCCACAGGAATCGGTGACCAGGCATATATAATCCTTCAGTCAGACCATCCTCGGATATGGCCATTGGCTTTAGATTTGACGCTGTTTTCTTAACCGCCTGGTGATGGTAACTGTTGACCTGGATCTTATCCGTTTCGAGACACTGAAAGAGTGGTGTATCTCTGATGAGATCAACTGTATGTATCGGGACATCATAAGGCGGCTTCTGATGGTGTTCTGTAGCAGAAGAGAATTGTGTCGGGAGATCCTGATAAAGACTGCCGCCAAGAGCTGCGTTGATAAACTGGATACCACGGCATATCCCGAGTGCGGGTATGTTGTTGTCGATCACTCTTTTAAGAACCATCAGTTCCATCTTGTCTCTTGCTTCGCAACAACTAACACAATCAAGTGGTATCTCCTTATATAGCGAAGGAGATACATCGTGCCCTCCCGTAAAAAGGATCCCGTCACACATTGCCATAAGCCGATCGATCTCCTGTTCATCAGATGAGAGGGGGAACATTATCGGTATTCCTCCGGCTTGTCTTATCCCGTCAAAATAACCCGGAAGCATCCATAAACTTTCCTTGTCATCGTCCCATAAAGGCATAACACCTATGATCGATTTGGTCATGATTCTCACTCCTGTCAAAAAGGCGCTTCACCTCTTAAAGATGAAACGCCTTTGTTTCCAGGATTATAGCATATTAAGAGGCATCTTGCCCATATACCTGCAGGTATTGTTTGAACAGAAAGAGCAATGTAAAGCCTGTGCGACATCATCCGGCTTAAAAGCACGTTCTGATTGGTGTACATGTAAATACCCGTGTGACATAATGAACTCACGGTTATCCGTATACACTGTTTCGGCCGACAGAAGATCTTTATAGACAAGGAGACAGCACTATGAGTTTAGGTAATAACATTCAATATCTGCGTAAGATCAACAAGCTGAAACAGGAACAGTTCGCGGAGAAGATGGGAGTCAGCAGACAGACCGTTTCACGTTGGGAATCGGGTGAGGTCACACCGGAACTTCCCAAGCTGGTGGAGATGTGTTCACTCTTTTCCTGCAGTATGGACGAACTGGTCAGAGGAGACCTGACTTCCAAAGGCGAGATCTATTCTGAGGTAACGATCCGGAAAGTTCCTTCTTTCCGAATGGCAAAGTATATCGTGATCTCTCAGGCTCCTGAAGATGACGTTCACACTCACATGAGATCATGGGGAGAAAGGAGCGGCCTTCTCGCGGCTGACCCGAATGCAAAGCTTATCGGTTGGGATTTCCCATTTGTTTCCCAGGAACAGGCCATGCGTTTCGGTATGCACGGATATGCCGCAGCATATGTCCTTCCTGAAGGATTTCAAACGGATCTTGAGGGCGTGCAATACTGCGATAACAGTGAAGCCGACTATGCTGTGATCACGGTAAAGGATCCGATGGTACAGCCTTTCGAGCGTATCCCGCTTGGGTATAAGCACATCATGGATTACATGGAAGCAAACAACATCAAGGGCAGACAGAGCGATGATGTTATCGGCTGTTTTGAGTATGAATATGAGAAAGACGGCACATGTTATATGGACATCTACATCTGTGTAGAAGTATAAGTTGTTCAAATATGATATTGACCCGGTCTTTGGGGCCGGGCTTAAGATCCCTCCGTGAAGAAAATCAGGAGGGATCAAATGCGAGATCTTAGCTTATTAACGTGGAAAGAGATCAAGGAGATCGACAAGGAGAAAAGTATTGCCTTTGCG
>JBGUQP010000327.1:0-11799 GCA_045131145.1 Lachnospiraceae bacterium
GGGTCGGGAGGACACGGGGGTACGGTTCGTCGGTTCTTTTTTCCCGGGGTGTTCAAGAGAATAGTGTTTTCAAAAATAAACCGAGGAACCGTCCCCCTGTTTCACCGTCCCCGTGTCACACCTCTTCAGATCCCATGTAAGTATCACAAGTGCAGACAATATCATAAAGATCACGTTTGCCACAAGGAGTACAAACACGCCGTTCTTCTCAACCATTCCTCCGATGATGGCGGATGTAACCGCAAAGCCAGCGGATCCGAGTCCCCTTGCAAGTCCGAAAATAATCCCGCACCCCATCTTACGGTACTCGAAACACAAGGCTGTCAGCACCGGCTGATAGGTAAACTGGATCATATAGATGAACGCATAAACAACAAAAATAACCGGTCCGCTCCCCTTCACCGTCATTAACACAAGAGAGCCGGCAAGGATTGAAAGGACCGATATAAAAATGAACCTCTTATTGGTAAGCCAGCCGCCCTTATCTATGATGCCGGCCACTATAGGCTGACACACTGCCGAGAGGATATTGGCAGCAGCCAGCAGGATTCCCACCTGCGTATTGGAAAAGCCGTGTGCCAGAAGGTACACGGCTGCATAAGCATGAACCGTACAGAACGCTGCAAAATAAGCGATATTAAGCAATGCATATTTGATCGTCCATACAGGCGAATTAACTCTGTCATTCATGTCTTATCCGGTCTCTTTCTTTGGGTAATAATACTCTTACTGTCTGAAAACGGTAACATCATAACTGCATATTTCGTTGGCTGCATCTTCAGCCTTATCCTCAAGGACAACCTGCAGCTCAAGTGTATAAAGGGTATCCCTTTCAACACCGGTATCGGGAATAAACCTGATCATATATCTGCCGTCCTGCTTTACCAGTGAGAATTCTTCGTTGGGGTTTGTAAGGATAATATCCTTTATTTCCAGTTCCGTACCTATGCTGTTATAAGCTTTAACCTTAAGCTCTTCACTCTGCTTTCCACCCACTGCTCCGAAATGGTTAACGCCCGATGCCATAAGCGTAACCTTACTCTGGGTAACGGAAACATTCTTTATCTGAGTATAAGATGTAAGGCTTCCACCGCCTACTGAAATGACATATTTCAGCCCGATCCTGTATTTAACCCTGGTATTGTAGATCACGCCGTGCTTCAGGGTGACCCTCGTTATCCCCGTGTCATCACAGCCTGCAACAGCGAAGCGGTCAGCATCATCTCCTGTAAGCTCTGCACTGCTCACCTTATAATCAGCCGGGAGATTACTGAACGAAGGCTTAAAGGTTACTTCACTGTCCCTGTAAAGCACATCGAACTTACCCTTAGCCATCGCCTTGCATGACTCTGCTTTAACCTTACTTAACTTCTTTACGCTTACCGAAAGATTGGTAGATACATCTTTTTTCAAGCCTGTATATCCTTTGGGAAGTCTAAGCTTATATCGATATGATCCTGCTGCGGGAGGATTACCGTCAGGGAAGCTGACCATAACCTTCCCGGATACCTTATCATATATTACACGCAGGTGGCCTTCGGCAAGAGCTTTGGTGCTTTTAGCGTTTGTTCCTTCTATCCTGATGCCGTTACCTATATAATCATTAAGCCCGAAGCATCCCTTTATTCCAAGACCGGCCGAATATACCAGACCCTTGTTTATCGCATCTTCCCCTTCATAATACCCGGCACTTATCGTTGTTTTATCAAGCTTCAACGCCATCTTGACGATATTTACAGGCTTGACTCTAAAATCACTGATCAGGAATGGAGCGGCATGAGTGGTGTCGCTTACCGAGATATTGATCTTCTCTCCTTTAGCAGCAAGAGGCATTCCGGCAGCCGGAGTCAGGATCACCAGCCCATCACTATAAGAGGCCGTATATCTGTCTTCAAGCGACGTTCCGTCTTTTCCGGTCACCTTGATCACAGGCGATATGAATGGCTCCGCTTTATTATCCTTAGTATTGTTTATCGCGATTTCTATTCTGCTGCCCGCAAGAGCCTTCCCGTCCTTTGTCAGAACAGAAGCACCCGTCACTGATGATTTAAGGCTGCTGCGCATATTGGAAATACTTATATCCTTCGATACAGGCTTGTTATATCCATAAATATACACATCGATGCGTGCCTTGTTATAGCCTGTCTTCCTCCCCGGGATATCCTTGACATTAAGAAGTGCCGACAGTCCGTCTTCCGATATTTCCGGGGCTTCCGCTTCATAAGATAGCGGATTTAATACACCTTTTGTTTTGCCGTTTCTGTCAGCATCAACAAGCTTAACATCTGTGATCCTTCCGGTATTAACGGCGGCCATGATCTCACCCTTGCCCGAATCCGGAGCATACAAGTGGTCTACCTTCTTTAGCGTAGTCAGTTTAAGGACCGGCTCAACGTTGGTAACATCGATCTTAATCTGCCTGTATATAGGTTCGGCAACATTATCAAGTACGAACTTGATCCTTGTGTCAAATGACCTTTCTAAGGGTTCGCCCGTATAAACAACCTTCACTGTTCCCGATTTATCCGTAGCATTCTTCGTAAAAGATACATCGAAAGCATCCGTATCGGGGAGCGATACCTCTTTTATTTCGCGTTCATAACTGTTGTTGACACTGATCGTATCGGTTCTGTCATCAAATGCAGAATTGATCTCAAGGATCTTCCTGTCTAAGGTAAGAGTCCCGTCATCTGTGTAAGCATGAATACGGAAGCATGCTTCAGACCTGGCCATGTCATACCAGCCGTTGCCTTCCTTTTTGAAGAAGCTCTGTCCTTCATTTATATCCGCAGTAACCCTTAGCCATGCCTTACTCTTATCGTAAACAGTTGACTTCTCAACATATAAGCTTGTCGCCTCGGCATCTTCCTCAGACAGGGTAAATACAACCGAAAATGTCTCGCCCTTGCTCAGCGGTACGAGGGTATCAAGCGGTATGGTATAAAACCCGGGGTAGGAAGTTGTTCCGGTCACGGGTGTTGCAAACATAGCCTTCCCCGATGTCGGATCCGAAGTATCGGTAAGGTTCTTATAAATCTGGACGGAATAGGGCACATCGGCACTCTTGGCACCTATCGATACAGCCTTCAGCACCTCATTGTCGCTGGCTGTATAAACATTGGCGGCCTTCCATATGCTTTTTTCTCCCATTGAACTGGTTACATTTGCCGATCCGTCATAAAAATAATTCTTATCATAATTATTCTTGTCATCACACGTTATGACAGTTACATCACTAAGGCTTTGATCTTCATATGATATCCACAGATATCCACCGTCAAACTCATTTTCTCCCCAGCTGTTACTTATAAGCCATGCTCCGTTTTTCTCGGGCTTCTCAACAAAATTACCGCTTAAGAAATCATCATCCCATCCCACAATGGTGATCGCATGGTTGGTCCTGCCGTTGTATCTGTCACCGGAATTATACGAATAGGTATTATTCTCCGATACATACCTGACATAGGCCCCGGTATGATAATAACTCCTTGCCGCGATCCCGTTATCGACTATAGCCTGCTTAATACCGTCCACATCATCTTTTTTAATAAAACGGACATCCTGTACATGATATTCGGAAGTATAGCAGAGAGAATCATCAAGGGCATCATCGCCCTTCTTCTTATCTGTGGTAAGATTACCGGTAGGGCCTATTTCTTTCAGGACATCGTAGGGTGCCGCGATCTCGTCAACAGGCATACCCCAGTTAAAGAGAAAAACAGAACCGAGCATTACATTTCCGCCCAGCTGATATATATCATGGTCCGAACCGAGTACCGGTGTATGGTAATCCCCCAGGGTGTGCTTCAGGGGATCATCTATTCCCTTAAGGTCATAGAAAAAGTAGACGAATGCCCTCTCGGAAAAATCAAGCGCTGCCGCGCTCAGTCCGAATTTCTTGGCAAGAGAGACCTCACATGAAGCCATGGATGCAAATGACCAGCATGTACCAAAAGGGCGCTGGTCCTTGATCCTGGGTAATAAAGAATAATCCGTTATGTACTTTGACGGAAGTATTCCCCTGTCCGGAGTAACGGACATGAGCTCCCTGCGGTCTTTACCTGTCCCGTAAAAGCCTATTTCGGACTCTTCTATATCCACATCAATATCCTTATAATTTAGGTATTCCTCCGGTATCTCACCATCCCATACCGGTTCGCTTATACCCGTCTCATCCGAAGAAACCGGAACCGGAGCGTTCGGCTTTGACGTAAGAATATCTCCGGCGCTGTTTGCAGACACGTCCGTCAAAACATCTGCAGGGGTTTCGGACGAAATGTCCTCAGGAAGTAAATCATCCGAAAAGAGTTCATCCGAATACGGCTCATCAGAAGAGTATTCCACGACATCAACAAGCACATCCTGATCCTCAGCTCGGAGTTCGGATGAATAAACTGTTGTCGGATTATTCGTTATGATAAGAGCTGCAGCCATTAAAGCGGCTGCACGTCTGTAAAAGTTATTTCTCATATACCCGGTACTTTCTGCATATTTCAGCGTGATCTGACTTTTTGATCGTCTGATATTTCAAGTTAATGTGCCGTTCTGAACAATTACATTTTACCATATCATCTGCATGCATGGCAACTTGCGTACTCTATGGTCTCCCTTATACCTTCCCCAAAGGAAACCTCCGGTTTAAAGCCCGTATCCTTCGTCAGATCCGAAATATCAGCCTCAAGGTGCATCACCTGTTTATCGGAATAGGGAACCTCACCGAATCCAAGCGGCAGAGAGGGATCTATCGCATCCCGCATTTCCGTTATATAGTCCCGAAGAGGCCTGCCTTCTCCCGATCCGAGGCAGTAAACCTTACCGTTTATTTCTGTCCGGTCAGCACCGTCAGCAATTCCCCCGGCCTGTCCCACTGCTTTATCACCCAGCATGAAAAAGGCCCTTCCTGCATCCTTGCTGTATAGGAAATCCCATATCTGTTTACCCTCGGTAAGGGACGGCCTCCCACCGTGCAGAAGCTGCCTTATTGTCTTCATTATCATTGTGGCCTCACCGTCGAAGGGACCGTATACGCTTAATACCCTGACCCAGACATGCTTCATATCAAGCCTTTCACACATTATCCTGCTGAGCCTGCCTGCTGCCAGCTTGGCGATACCGTACCCGTTTTCCGGATCGGCTGCAGTATCCGGTTTAAGCTTCCCCTCTACTCTTCCGTATTCAGCCTGGGAACCTGCCCCGATAAAAACACCTGCTCCCATGGCATGAGCCAGGGCCACTGCATCTGTCGTATACTTTATATTAAGGGCCTGCAGCTTTCCGTCATTTCTGCCGTCACCTATAGTGCCGGCCCAGCCGAAATGATAGAAGGCATCTATCCCGGGAAGCTTTAATGACCCCGAAAGACCTGCTATCCTTTCAAAATCCTTAAGGTCATAGTCGCATATCTTTACAAGCGGGTTCTTCGGTATATTGTCCCGTCTCTTTGAATCCGGTCTTACAAAGGCGTATACTTCAACTCCCTCTTCTATGCACTTATTGATAAGGGCTATACCGATCGCACCGGTAGGCCCCGAGACAGCTATCCTTTTCATTCACTTCATTCCCAGATCTTCCAGGGTGCCTTACCGGACTTCCACATCTCTTCGAGTTTATCATGCTCTCTCTTGGTATCCATGCACTGCCAGAAGCCTTCATGCTTATATCCTTTAAGCTGGCCTTCTTCGGCAAGCTTTACCATCGTATCCTTCTCAAAGACCGTAGTGTCATCCTTTATATATGAGAATACCCCGGGTTCAAGCACCATGAATCCGCCGCTTATCCTGCCCCTGTCCTCGTCTGACTTTTCCCTGAAGGATGATATCGTATCGGATTCATCCATACTCAGTACTCCGAAGCGTTCATTCACGCTTATAGCCGTGACGGTCGCCATTTTCCCATGGCTTAAATGAAACTCAAGAAGCCTGTCGATATCTATATCCGATACGGCATCACCGTAGGTCAGCATAAAGGCTTCATCGCCCACATACTTCTGTATCCTCTTTATCCTGCCGCCGGTCATTGTGTCGAGTCCCGTATCGACAAGGGTCACCTTCCAGGGCTCCGCAACATTGTTATGTACGGTCATCCTGTTGTCATCCGTAAAGTCAAAAGTCACGTCCGAATTATACAGGTAATAATCGGCGAACCATTCCTTGATCATATGCTGTTTATAGCCGCAGCATATGATGAATTCATTGTATCCGAATGCCGAATACCCCTTCATGATGTGCCACAGAATGGGCTTGTCGCCTATCTCCACCATGGGCTTGGGCTTAAGGTGACTCTCCTCGCTTATTCTCGTGCCGTATCCCCCGGCCAGTATAACAACCTTCATATCCACTCCTCAGTCCTTTATCCTTGTTTCGATGATATATCTGGGGCGCTCCTTGACCTCAAGATATATCTTGCCTACGTACTGCCCCACCATACCGATCGAAAAGATCACCAGGCCGCCTATAAACCAGATGGAGAGTACCGTGGAGGCCCATCCCCTTACCACATTGCCTGTCATATATGAATAGAAGGTAAATATGGCAAAAGCGATCGCAAAGAGGATGACGAAAATTCCCATACCCGTTATAAACAACATCGGTTTTATCGAAAATGAGGTTATCCCGTCAAAGGCGAAGGACATCATCTTACTGACAGGATATTTGGATTCACCCGCCAGCCGTTCCTTTCGCTCATAGTATACACATTCCGACTTATAGCCGATGGTAGGCACTATACCCCGCAGAAATAAGTTCCTCTCCTTAAACTGCGACAGTCCGTCAAGGGCTCTTGCACTCATCAGGCGGAAATCCGCATGATTGTAAACGCTCTTGATGCCCATGACCTTCATAAGCTTATAGAAGCTCTCGGCCGTGAACCGCTTGAAAAAGGTATCGGACGTCCTGACACTCCTGACCCCGTATACGATATCCGTCCCTTCGTTATATTTCTTCACCATGTCACCAATGACCGAAATATCGTCCTGAAGGTCTGCGTCTATTGATATAGCGGCATCAATCTCATCTTTTACAGTCATAAGGCCGGCCAGCAGGGCGTTCTGATGTCCGACATTACCGGCAAGCTTAAGGCCCTGCACACAATCCATATCACGGGCCGCTTCCTCTATAAGATCCCATGTTGAGTCCCTGCTTCCGTCGTCCACAAAGAGTATAAAGCTGTTCTTATCGATCAGGCCCTCACGGGTCAGGCCTTCCATAAGTCCGGTAAGCTTGCCTGTCGTATCCTTAAGTACCTCCTGCTCGTTATAACAGGGTACAACTATTGCCAGTTTTGTCATTATCATTGTCTCCGTATGTTAGATTTCATATCCTTTATCTTTTCTGTCAGCCTCTTTATCTCATCCAAATATAATACCATTATTACAAGGCATCCCGCAACTGCCATGCCAAGGGAAGGCAGGAGATCGTCACTCATCTTAAGTCTCCAGATGACCATAGTAAAGGCCATCAGGGAGGCTGTGATACAGAACTTAGGTTTTATCACAAGAAGCTTCATCCTGACAAGAACGACCGATGCGGTCAACAGGGAGATCACATATCCTGCAAGGGTTCCCAAAGCTGCCCCTTCAATACCCATTACCGGAATGAGAATATAATTAAACATCACGTTGGATGCGGCACCAGCTATAAGGATGAGCATATTGGGCCAGGTTTTCTTAATGACAAGAAACTGGTTGGCAATGACCTGAAAAAGCATAAGAAGGAGGGGGGCCAGAAAGAGATAAGGCGCAACTATGTATCCCGGAAGATATTCGTCCGTGAAGAATATGTCAAATATGGGATAGCTCAGGGCACACACAAACATCGTTATGGCAAAGGATATCGCTCCCAGGTATTCAAAGACCGATGAGTTGGACTTCACCTGGTCTTCCTCCTTCATTGTGGAAAAAGCAAAATACTGCCATCCTGCGGCAAAGGCGGTATATACAAGCTGGCTTGCATGCCCTAACTTGCTTCCTATCGCATATACACCGGCTTCACCTACATTCATCATGTTTGTTATCATAAGCCTGTCACAGGAATTAAATACCCAGTAGGTGAGGACATTAACCGCCATCGGAAGTCCTATCGGAAGCATCGCCTTAAGAAGCTGTGCATCAAAGATCCCGCGGGAGAACCAGCCCCTGTTTATGAAGGCATAGGTTATGCATATGATAAAGGAAGACACGACGAGTCCAACCGGCATGGCAATAAGATAATAACCCATGTGAAGGAGGATAAGCGACAATGTGTATGCGATAAGGGGACTTACCATATTGATCACAAGATATGTCTTACGGTGATTCTGCATTCTGGTAGGTGAAGCGATAACCACATTCAAAGAATCAAAAAAGACATTTATTGCCGCATAATAGATTATAAAGGAATAGCCGGACGAGCTTAAAAATCTTCGTGAAAGAAAATCCTTAAAGACAACCATCAAAAGGCTTACGATAATGGCCGAGAAAAAAACAAATACAAGAACCGTTGAGCATACTCTTTTACGGTATTCCTTTTCTTCCTTCTCAAAGAACATCCTGTACATGGCGTCATACATACCCATTACGGCAATTGCGGTTCCGAAGGATACGATGGTATTGGCCATATCAGAGATACCGAAATAGGTCTTATCCGGCATCATCCGGGTAACAATGGGTATCATAATAAGCGGGATCAGCTTGTTTATGATCCCGCCAAAGCCGTAGATTATAAAATTCTCAACAAAGAGCTTAAGCTTATTCATTCCTAAAGGTCACCCCTTAAAGCCTTAAAATGCAAAGCCTCTTCATACTCTCACATATAATAACACCTTGAGAGCTTCTACCGCAACTCTCATTGACACACTTGAAGCCATTTAATAAAGATGGTATATTTCTATTCATAACTTAAGATACTTAAGGAGTTATAATAAATGGAAAAACGTAAAGTATTTTCGGAGAAAAATTTTACATATATAATGCTGGCAGTCCTTGCCATCCAGCTTGTCTTCATCATCTGGATAAACCTGTTTAAGTGCCATGACTTTGTCGAGCATGATGCCTCCATGCTGTACAGCCACACGATACACATGTGGGAACAGAAGAAGCTCGTTATACCGGGTTATCAGGAAGAGACCTTTTTCCATCTGGATACATCCTGCATTCTGGCCCTTCCTCTTTACGGACTGACTCATGATATCTTCCTTGCATACGGAATAAGCAATTGTGTCTTCCTTATCCTTACACTTCTTATAATGAACGACCTGCTTAAACGGCTTGATGTAAAGGATCTGTACCGTTACGCAGGCCTGCTCCTGTATATAATACCCTACCGTCTGGGGCTGGCTCAGTACCTTAATATGCTTTTCTTTGAATGCAGCTTTTACAATGTCTGTATACTTGTAACGGTACTTGCCATAGACCTCTTCCTTTACAAAAGACCCGAAACACCGGATAAGAAGGAAAGGTTCCGTTATTATGCAATGCTTGTCATCTATGCCCTCTTCACGGTCCTTACAGCCTTTTCAAGAGGAACATATACGCTCCTTGTGGCACTGCTTCCCGCCATACTCTGCTATGCCCTGGATGTGATATTATCCCCCGAAGGATTAAAGCATATAGAAAGATCGAAGATTATCGTAGTGCTTGTCACCTTTGCTTCATATGCTGCCGGAATGGGCTATGCAAGGCTTAACGGATTTGTACCCGAAAAAACAGGATACAAGCTTATATATGTAAGGGATCTGGTTGATAACTTTGTCGGTGTTATATGGGGTCACTTCTGCATCTTCATAGGTCTGACCGATCCCGATGTTTTCACCAAGGAAGGTATTTTCCAGCTTATCCTTACGGCATATGCCATTCTTATCATCATATTGATGATCTTCAACCTAAAGCACGCATTTAAGGAAGAAAAATATTCAAGCGCCCTTCGGTATCTGACAATAATATATCTGTGGAACTGTGCGATCCTGGGAATGACCGACAGTCACGACTCCACCTGGGGCTTTCCCGAAAGATACCTGCTCCCCGGATTCGTACCCTTACTGCTTTCGGCACCGATCATGCTTACCTACGTGGAGAAGATAAAGAGGGATCTCCTGCGGCAGTGTACTTATCTTGTGGTATCCGTGCTGACCTTCCTGACCCTTCCCGTATGCAATTTAAACGCCATGGAGAAGATATGGCAGACCAATGTGGACCTTAACGGGATCAGGGAGACCCTTTCCTATGCAAAGTCAAACAATATAGATACCGTATTCTTTGTTAACGATTTCAATGCAGCCCTTATCTCAAGAAGCCTTGAGCCCACTATGCATGTGGCACCCGTAGATAAGCTTGATGACGGGAGGATCATAATAAACACAAGAGAGGATTATGCGTCTGCCCACGACCGCGGCGCTTACTCGGACGAAAACATACTTGCAATGACCTGGAACGAGCAGCCGGAGAATGTGTTCAGCGATTATCAGATAAGCTCTTATCAGTATGTGGGAGATGTTAAGGATTATCATCTCTATCGGGCAGGCTCCAACAAGTTCGATGATATGTCGGGATTTCCCATCAATGACCATCATCTTTACAAAACAATCGATTTCTGTTATTCACCCGGATATACTGCGACGGGCGATATTGATCTGTACGGATATCTTGAGGCTACGGGAGCAGATACCTATGCTCTTTTAAGTCCCTTATTTGATGCCCCGTATGACACCTGCAATGTAACCCTTACTTACGAGACCGGACACAAAACGGCCGAGGGTGATTCTGAAGATCCCGGAAGCAAACGTGTCATCGGAAAGCTTATGCTTCTTGATGCTGATGATAATGAGATAAAGTCAGTTGATATGACAAGTGACAAGGGTGCTGTATCCGTAACCGCCGATCCCACGCAGCCCTGTCAGGTGGCAGTGTGGCTAAACAGCGGAGAGAAGGTCACCCTTTGCAGGCTCGATTTTGAAATGTGAGCACAGCATCCTTTTCAAGAGTCCTGTTACTGTTTAAATAGAATTCCGCATGAATATCTATGGTCATAGGCCCTGTTCATCCTCCAAACCCGTATCCTTACAGATCACACAGTCAATAAGATACTTGGGCCTGTTCTTGGTCTCCAAATATATCTTGCCAAGATACTCACCAATGACGCCTAAGGACAGCTGGATGACTCCTGCCATTATAAGCATTACAAGCAGAAGGGTTGTATAACCCGGAACATTTTTCCCCTGAAGCCACTCAATAAAGCTGAATACAGCAAAAAATAAACTAAGGAGCATGGTAAAGATCCCGGTAAAGGATACTATCCTGAGGGGCCTTATGGTAAATGAAGTTATTCCGTCCGTAGCCAGCCTGACCATCTTTGAGAGGGTATACTTGGTCTCGCCTCCGGTACGTTCTTTGGTATCGAAATATACTATATCCGAAGGGAAGCCGAGAGAGGGGATCAGTCCCCGAAGGAAAAGATTGCTCTCATTGTATTCCTTAAGGGCGTCGATGACTTTACGTGATATAAGCCTGTAGTCCGCGTGATTCTTAAGTATCCTGCTGCCCATGATATGCATCAGTTTATAATATGAAAGGGCGGATAATTTCTTAAAGAGGCCGTCGCTCTCCCTGTTGTTCCTTATCCCGTATACCACTTCGGCCCCTTCCCTGTAACGCTCAAGAAATTCACCTATGGCATTGATATCCTGCTGAAGATCGGCATCAATTGTTATGACAACATCAGCCTTCGACGCTGTCATGATCCCGGCCCACAGGGCATTCTGGTGACCGGTGTTGCCAACGAGTGAAACAAGTATATAAACAGGGTCCCTGCGGGCAGCCTCCGATAGCAG
>JBGUQP010000328.1:0-13991 GCA_045131145.1 Lachnospiraceae bacterium
GTTCTGCATGGCTACAGTGATGTATATACCAGACAGGGAAAGAATGGGACATTTTCTTGATTATGTGCTGGCCCATATTCTTGACAGGAAATCAAATGATGTCAACAAGAAGACCAACGATATGATCATGCTTGCGGATTATCTCCGCGAAAACGGGAAAAACGCATTGCCTCTTATAAATAAAGGATATATCGATGAATACGGTCTTGTTAATTCCAAAGGTGAAACGGCGCCCAAGGAGTATCTTGACGATTACTTCAAATATACCGAGAACTTCGGCGGATTCTTTGATCCCCAGCCGATAGGCCAGTATCTTGGTGGAACTGACAGGAAGCCGAAGGGAGTTGCCAATAATGCCGGTTATTCGAACGAATACAGTTATATTGATGTATCAAAACTGGATATAAGATGGAAACAGCTTGGGGAAAGAAGTGTTCCGATACTTGTATGGAAGGACAGGGAATACCGGATATATAATCTGCACGTGCATTGTAAGGAATTAAACAGGTTCAGGAGTGATATTGAACGAAGATGAAAAGACTGAAGTGGCTTTTTAATGAGATAAAATGGCTGGTAATAGGCGGCCTGCATGTTATCACGGGAATATACTTCCTCAATGATAAAGAATACGGAAGGCACAAGCTTCATACGGCTGAAGAGGGGAATGCATTTATCCGGAACAGCATTGCTTCGGGCAAACCCTTTGCCTATTGCAGATACAGCTATACGGAAATGGATATAATGATCCGGTCAAATACGCAGAGGATGTTTGGAATACCCAGCACGCGCAGGATAAAATGGCTTTATATCTTCTGTAAACCGGGAGAGAGCAACTTCACGGGGGCTGTTAAATACGATACCCTCATGCGTGAGGCATTCGGCAAGGCAGATATAATCGGAATATGGCCAAACCTTCATATGGGTGATGCCCTTATTGACATACAGGACACAAAGGATGATGTGTTTGTATCGGATGCAAGAGGAGTGGAACCCTTTCTCCACAATGAACCCTGGAGCATGTCGCTTGAGGGTAAAAAAGTGCTTGTTGTTTCACCCTTTTCCGAGGCCATAAAGGAGCAGTATAAACGGAGAGAGCTTTTGTGGGAGGATAAAAGGGTACTTCCCGAATTTGAACTTGATACCGAGGATTCGATATGGTTCTACAAGGGTAAGCGGGATGAACGTTTCTCAGACTGGTTTGAAGCCTTCGATTATCTCTACGAAAGAATTATGACGCATGATTTTGACATAGCCATATTGGGCTGCGGTTACTTCGGATTCGCATTGGCAGCGAAGATAAGAGAAGCAGGAAGACAGGCGGTCCATATGGGCGGAGCAACACAGCTTTTGTTTGGGATAAGAGGTAAGCGCTGGGACACAAACAAGAATATAAACAGGTTCTATAATGAATATTGGATAAGACCTGAAGAGAGCCTTAAGCCTGCTGATGATAAGAATCTTGACAATGGATGCTATTGGTAAAATGTTATGATAATAGTAAAGATAGATGCCGGACTCGGGAACCAGATGCTTGAATACTGCTTCTTAAGACAGCTTAAGGACGAACTGCCCCGGTGCATAATTAAGGCCGACATGGACAGGTGGATATATAAAAGATACGTTCCGCATAACGGGTATGAGCTTAACAAGGTTTTCGGTATTGAGATAAATGATGTTGCCTCAACTGCTGAAATATTAAGATGCGGCGGGGAATACCAGAGACGCAGGGCAACACCATGGGATATACTGAAGAAGAAGTATTACAATAATATAAGAAAATTTTCCGAAAAGGATAAAATTGCCAGACTTAGCCAGAAAGACTGGAAGGCTTTTTACGCCAGACATCGTGAAGATATTAGCGATTTTAACTGCTGGATCGACAATTCGTGGAACTGGATATACGAACCGGCGATCTCCGACTTTTCATATGTGCAAAGACCCGAGGGACAAAATGCGGAAGCCGTCGGGCATATGCGTGAGTGTGATTCGGTGAGCATACATATACGAAGAGGGGATTATGTTGGAAGCTCACATGACATCCTGACTAAGGAATACTACTTAAGATCGATCGACTTTATGTGCAGCAGGCTTGAAGATCCTGAGTTCTGGTTTTTTTCCGATGACCCGGATTTTATAAGGAGAGAGTACAGTGATCTGGGAGTTAAGTATCATATAGTGGATTGGAACAGGGGAAGTGACAGCCATTTCGATATGCAGCTTATGAGTACATGCAGGCACAACATTATCTGTAACAGTACCTTCAGCCTGTGGGGGGCGATCCTTAACGATGATCCGGATAAGATCGTGATAAGGCCGGATGTTTTCTCTGATGAACTGATCCCTAAGAAAGGTAACTGGTACATAGCAGACAGGAAGGGCAGCAATATAAAGGCTGCTTTGGAATGACAATTCTTGAAAAAGCCCGGTGCATGTGATAGCATTTATACTTGCTTTTTATTGTTGGATATTAAGAGGGACACGACCACATGAATTTCTTATCCGTTCAGTTTGCGTCTTTTTATATAATTCTGTTTATTATACTGCTGTTTATACGGGACCTTAAGAAAAGGAATGTAATTCTTCTCGTTGCGAATGTGGTATTTTACAGCTTAGGAGACCTGCGTTCACTGCCAATCCTCATATTTGAAATAGTTATGGCTTATTTTCTTGCACGAAAGATAGGTGCAGAGAAAAAAAGAGGCGGCAGCGGCAGATCGTATACGGCCGCAGGCGTCATCATAACCGTACTTATTCTGGTCTTGTGCAAGTACCTGCTCTTTATCGGCGGGATCTTTTTCGGGAGTTCCTTTAAGCAGGATCACGGTGAGCTCGGCATGTTCCAGCCGATAGGGATATCGTATTACTCCCTTATGGTGATCAGCTATCTTGTTGATGTATACAGGGGAAAGATGGAGGCAGAGCATGACCTCATTACGGTAGGCCTGTATATTTCGTTCTTTCCACAGATCATGTCCGGTCCTGTTACAAAAGCAAGAAAATTGATAGATCAGTTTAAGGAAGTCCATCCGATAACGAAAGCAGGGGTTTATCAGGGTATGCAGATCTTCCTGACCGGAGCCCTTAAAAAGGTGCTTATTGCCGACAGGCTGGCTGTTTATACGAATGCAATATATGCTTCACCCGCCGAGTACTCGGGACTCTCTGTCTTTTTCGGAACCATAAGCTTCTGGGTGCAGCTTTATTGTGATTTTTCGGGTTATACGGATATGGCGGTCGGTATATCCACGATCTTCGGATATAAGCTTGCAAGGAATTTCGATCTTCCCTTTATTGCCAAGAATCCTACCGAGACATGGAAGCGCTGGCATATGAGCCTGTCATCCTGGCTCCAGGAATATGTCTATTTTTCTCTGGGCGGTAACCGGAAAGGAACGATACGACAGTATTTAAACCTGATCATCACCATGGTCGTAGGAGGCCTGTGGCATGGGGCGGCATGGGGATACGTCCTCTGGGGGCTTCAGAGCGGTCTGGGTCTGTGCATACATAAGCTGTTTACAACATGGAGAAAGAACCTTACGGAGAAGCAGGGCTTTAAGTTTGATCCCCCGGTGCCTGTAAGAAAGGCCGCAGATGTTTTAAGTATTGTGCTTAATTTCTTCTTTTTCCTTACAGGTTCCATTCTTTTCCGGTCAGAGTCATTTGCCGACAGCCTGTGTATTTTTAAGCGTATAGCAACAATGGCGGCCGGAGTTGAATATTATTATGTTTATTTCTTTATTTATGTCGGACTTATTATGATCGCTTTTGCTGTGGCGTGCATAAAAAACGGAGGACATGGTTTTTATATCAATATGAACCTTGACAGGTTCGGTCCTGCCGTATTGTTTATAACTGCGGTGCTTATTACGGTCATATTCGGATATTTCGGAAATAATGTATTTGTATATGCCCAGTTCTGACAAGTGGGCTAACGGGTATTGGCGGCAGGTCTAGACGGAGGATATTAATTCAGATGAAGGACATAACATTACTGAGCTTTGTCATTCCATGTTATCGGTCGGAAAACACGATTGAAGGCGTCATAGATGAAATAAAGACGGTGACGGCCGGCAAATATGAATATGAGATAATCCTTGTAAATGACGGGTCACCCGACGGTACACTTAATGTTATACGCACTCTGGTTTTGGGTGATCGCAGGATAAAGGGAGTAAACCTTGCAAGGAATTTCGGGCAGCAGGCAGCAGTCATGGCAGGCCTTAGATATGCTGTGGGGGATACGGTCATATGTCTTGATGATGACGGACAGTCGCCTATTGACGGGCTGGATCTGATGCTTGGGAAGATAAATGAAGGCTATGATATCGTATTTGCCGACTATTACGAAAAAAAAGAGTCGCCCTTTAGGCTGTTTGGCAGCAAGGTGAATGAACTTATGCTTAATTCTCTTCTTGGCAAGCCGAAAGATATCAAGATGAACAGCCTGTTCGCATGCACACGTATGGTTGTGGATGAACTCCTGCGATATGAGAACCCTTTCCCATATCTTCCGGGTCTTCTTTTAAGAACAACAAGAAACATGGCAAACGTAAAGCTTGCTCACAGGGAGAGGGAGAGCGGTGAGTCGGGATACACTCTGGGTAAGCTTCTTTCGCTTTGGATCAACGGATTTACGGCATTTTCGATAAAGCCCTTAAGGGCAGCTTCTTTTATAGGATTTTTCTTTGCACTGCTTGGATTCGTGTCTCTTATAATCCTTGTCATAAGCAAGCTCTCGGGTGTGAATATTAAGCTGGGATGGACTTCCACGGTTTCCCTTATAATGTTTTTCGACGGAATGATACTGATAGTTCTCGGACTCATAGGAGAATACATAGGAAGGATATACCTGTGCATTAATATGACTCCTCAATATGTAGTGAGAGAGTATATGGTTAACGATTCACTTAAGGAAAAAGTATGAAGGCGATAATTATAGGTAACACACAATTCTCATCCCTGCTCCTTCAATATGTCCGGGATGACGGGATTGATGTGGCTGCGTTTGCGGCAGACAGAGAGTATATAGAAGCCGGTTCCCTTGACGGTGTCCCGGTCGTTCCGATAGACGAACTTCCGGCCCGGTTTGATACGGGAGAGTATAAACTGATAATGGGGATAGGTTATAAAAAACTTGGTGAAATAAGAAAAGCCCTGTTTGAAAGATGCAGAGATTATGGTTATGACTTTATCAACTATATCCACCCTTCGGCGGTTGTCGACAGATCTGTCATGATCGGTGAGGGTAATATAATCTTTGAAAATGTCACGATCCAGAAACGGACGGTCATGGGAGACTGCAACATTCTTTTTTCCAACTGTGCCATCATGCATGATAATGTGGTGGGAAGCTTTGTTACCTTTGGTGCGGGCTGCGTTTCAAACGGAAGTGTCCATATAGGTAATTGCTGTTTTATAGGATCGAACGCCACATTAAGGGACAGGATCAGGATAAGGGACCATATCCTTATCGGAGCCGGCACCTACGTTGAACGTGATTGCGACGCAGGGACGGCCGTGCTTCCCGGAGCAAGAACCTATTTACAGGACGGGGCGGCGCGGATGGAAAACGGACTATGACAAAACACGGGAGAGTACAGAAATGATCGTTGCTATAGACCAGCCTAACTATATACCATGGAAGGGTTATTTCGACCTGATCCATGATGTCGATCTGTTTATTTTTTATAATGACGTACAATATACTACCAGAGACTGGCGGAACAGGAATATAATCCCGACTCCAAACGGAATGAAGTGGCTGAGCGTTCCTGTTGGAAAGGAAACTCACAGGCTCATCTGCGATGTTGAAATGCCGGACAGGGAATGGCAGAGGATCCATTACGAGACGATACGGTTTGCCTATGGTAAAGCTCCGTATTTTAAGCTATACAGGGATTTTTTTGAGGACTGTTATCTTGGCAGGGAGTGGGAGCATCTGTATAAACTGGATATGTATCTGGTTACCGAGATATCCGGACAGTTCCTGGGGATAACCACCGAATTTGCCGACAGCAGGGACTATAAAACGCATGGAGCCAAGCATGAGAAGCTCTTAAGCCTTCTTGAGGATGTGGGAGACGTATCGATGTACATTTCGGGTCCCGCCGCGAAGGATTATATAGTTCCTGAAGATTATGCTTCAAGAAACATTGAACTCAGATGGAAAAACTATGAGGGATATCCGGAATATACGGGACAGCCGGGGCCCTTTAGCCATCAGGTTTCGATCCTTGATCTGCTCTTCAATACCGGTCCGGATGCACCGTATTATATCTGGGGCTGGCGCGAAGGAACGGATATTCTGCCCTATGTAAAATGACAGATTTGCATAATTGTTAAATAAATGTTAAAATTAATTCATTTGAGGTAGTCGATGCGAAAAGGTGCACACTACGTTAAGTAAAATAAAAAGAATGCCGATACAATAAATGTGTTGTATTGGGAGAACAGTAACAGATAAACGATGATAGTAGTTGTTTTGTAAGGAGGTTTAAAGTGAGATTAAAAAGATTACTGGCCACCCTTCTGTGCGCGACGATGCTCATAACATCTTCGAGCGTGCCTGTAAGTGCGGCTGCGGATGGATCAGGAGATGATTTAATCCTTTCGGTTGAGGATGAGGACAGTACTGCGCCGTCCCTGATCGAAGAATCATCTGTACTGACTGAAGACAATGCTGTGTCCGGGGAAGAACCGGATGTTTTGGAAGACAGCAGCCCTTTAGTGTCAAATGACGGTCTTATTTCAGATAACGGTATTGATGAGGATGCCGACGAGCTGATCAATGACAAGGAGAAGATAAGCTCACCTTTTGATACCGAGTCAACAACACTTAAGCTTAATACGGCTGTCTGTCATGATCTTGCAGAGTGGGATTACGATTTTGTTGAGATTCCCGCCAAGGTCGAGGTCATCCCTGCCGATCCTACGCTGTTTGTCGGAAACACAAGGATCAAGACGGTAACATTTGAGAGCGGCAGCGTATGTTCCACTTTGGAACCCGGTGCTTTTGCCAATTCTGCCATAACCAAATTTACGGCTCCCAAGGACATGAAGGTCATTGCAGCAAGGGCTTTCCAGGGCTGTGTAGATCTTGACAAGGTTACCTTAAGAAATGTTGAGGAGATAGGAAGCTATGCTTTTGATGGCTGTCTGTCACTGATTTCGGGATCCATTACCGGCGGTGAGTATGTTAAGACGATCGGCTCCTTTGCATTCGCTAACACAGGATTTGTTACTGTATCATTCGGAAGCATGACTCAGAAGGAGATAGAGCTTGGAGCTTCGGCTTTTGCAGGATGTGCGTCACTGAAGACGGCAGTGCTTCCAAACGGTGTTGTCGAAATACCCGAGAACTGCTTCAATAACTGTAAGCAGCTTGATAAGGTTACGATAGGAAGCAGGACCAAGGTTATAAATACCCATGCCTTCCACAATTGTATCAATCTTGCAACTGTATCTTTTGCCAATGTTGAAGAGATAAGAACACTTGCTTTTGACGGCTGTGCCAAGCTGGCCAAGGTTGACCTGCCCGCAACTGTAAGGGTAATAGAGCCTGATGCCTTTTACAGGTGTGATTCGCTTGTTACCATGTATGTAAGGTATATCAATCCGGCTACGGGAGTTGCAGACGGAGATGATTTTGAGTTTGCAGGCGGCGGCGGTGACTATACACAGCGCCTTGTATACTACCCTCAGAAGCTTACTATTTATGCATATGACGGAGAGGTTCTTAAGTATGCGGACAGAAACAATATTAAATTTGTTTCACTTCTGCAGGAAAGAACAGTTACTTTAAGTTCATCGGTCAGCGGCTTTGTGACTTCATACGGGTTCAGGAAGACTGCGACCGGAAGCAATTCCACAAAAATAAACGCTAAGCCGGGTGAGACGGTATTTGTTTTTATAAGCCCGCTTGTTATTGCAGGTGTGGATGACAAGAGCTTTACCATAGCTAAGATATATGATGAGAAGGATCCCGAAAACGAAGAGGTGGTATTTAACTACGGCGGAGTGTCGGGAAGCAATGTGTGGTTTACCTTTAAGATGCCCACAAGAGATGTGGTTGTAAAGTTTGATCCTCTTGCCTATACCATGATAAACAAGGGCAAGATAACCCATGACATCACCGGCTACGAGTTCAGCTATGATCCCGTAGAGGATGCAGCCGGCAATGTCGTTGGGTATGTGACTCCCCGAAGCGGAAACAAGGGTCAGCTTAAGGTTTATACCACATATAAGGGAGAAAGATACGAACTGGGTGCATGGAACGTTCAGTACAAGAGTTCCGACACCAAGGTTGTTACTATTTCCGGTACCGGTCTTATTACAGCTGTAGGACAGGGCCGTGCGACAATATCTTTCTCACCCAAGGGAACTTCAAATGTGTATTCCTTTACCGTCAGCGTAAACAAGGGCGTGGTTCTTAAGGACATGTACTTTGATTTTGACAAGCTTGATGAGGAGATCAATAACGGTGACGGATACGGATACGTTGAGAAGGGAACCAGATCCATTGAGATCGGCGGAGTGGTAATGACAAGGGATGATATTCCCATTATCACTTACTACAGGTCTGACCTTAACAATAAGCTTCAGAGCTTTGACCTCTATCTTACCGCAATAGATGATGACGGAGGCGAGGTCTATGTAAAGGCTGACTGGGGAATCCGTGATACAAGGATAGCCACCGTTGAGACCAAGACCAATTATGATAACAAGAACAAGATAACCATAAAGAAGGGTTCGACCGGTGAAACCTTTATTATGGCAAGTGCCCCCACCGATGAGGAAGATGAGAAGGGAAGGAAGATAACCAAGTATGCCTATGCGGTACTCCGTGTAATTGATCCGGCACCGAAGGCAACCAAGGACAGTTACCAGCTTAACAAGCAGTGTTCATATATGGCGGATGATAAGGATGAATCCTTAAATGATGACGGTATCCTGGTTGAAGTAATCCAGACCGAGGAATTCGACATCGATCCTTTATCCATGGGATATCTGCTTTATACGGATACGGCTGAAAACGAAAGGGTTCCTTTCAGGGGTATAAATGTCCGCTATGTCGGTGAATCACCGGATAATGAGAGGGGATACCTGTACAGGCTGTCGGTTATAGACGGCGTTAACGGTGATGCGGATATCAATGCACTGGCTGAAAATAAATACATTGATTATTCCGGTAAGAAGCAGCTTTACATGCGTTGTAAGTTTGCCGATGAGGAGAAGCTTGGCAAGTTCAATTCGGCATACTGCTTTATCCCGCTGAAGCAGATAGTGGTATTTAACCAGATGCTTAAGCCTACGGTTAAGGTTACCGGACAGATCAATATCTTCTATAACAGCATGGCTTATACACCGGAAGACAATGACTTTGCCGGATGGACCGAGATACTCGGTGACAAGGCAGTCAAGGATGAAACGGATGTTAACTTCGAGGCTAACAAGAAGAAATATATAGCTTCTACGGTAAACCAGATCACTCTTGCACAGAGCTATACCGAAAAACAGGCTAAGATTGACTATGCCGGAAAGTATAAGAAGGGTGTTGACTATAATCCGGGTGAAGAGACTGAGATAGCTGATTACGTCGATTCCTTCGGAGATGATGAATTAAGGTTGAGGCTGATCTCTGCCAAGAACTATGAGTACTTTAAAAACAAGAATAAGCGTAAGCAGCGTGAAACCAAGGATGGTGAATATTTCGATTCCTTCGCCAACAATTTCACGGTAACACCTGCGGAAAACGGCAGGGATATCATTATAAGGCGTTCGGCCAATGAAATGGCCAAGATCAACAATACTCCGGTTACATCGGGATATGTACTGATATATTATAAGGGTTACAAGAACCCTGTAGCATATCCGATACAGTTACCCGTAGTAAGTACTCCGCCTACTTATACCATATCACCCGCTACCGGAAACGATTCATTCTGGAATTATAATGCAGGCGGTGAGAATGACATAAACTTCTATGTCGGTCTCTTCAATAAGAAGACCGGTAAATCGGTGATCGACGGAGACGGCGAGGAACTGGCAGACGGATATCCTTATATCCTTCAGTCTGAACCTACCACAAGGAAGAGCGGCAAGTGTATCTTCAATAAGGAAGTACCTGTGGAAAAATACAGGGATACGGATACAAATGCAATGGTAATAACAAAGAACATGAGTTACCTTGGCAAGAGTATAGCCTCAATTGTGGTAAAGAAGTCCTATTGGGATAAGGAGGTAAAGTACAATTTCACGGTTTCCGAGACCGATAAGGTACCGACCGCAAGGTTTAAGACCAATAAGCTTCCGCTCAATAACCAGCTTCAGGGAGAGGAAAATGCAAGAAGCATAACCCTTATGGTAAATCAGACACCATGTACTGTGGAAGCTGACGAACCGGAGTTTGTCGGAAGCAAGAGGCAGCTTGAAGAGGGTGATTATCAGAATATTTCCTTTGATCTTCAGGGAGAGGAGAATACCTCGTCGCTTGTTATAACAGCATACATTAACGGAGATATGAAAAAGGGTAATTATAAGTTTAAGATAGAACCGGTTGCCATATTTACAAGGCAGGCCATGACCCTTAAGCCGATAACCTTTACCGTAAGCGTTGCTGATGCCCAGCCTACGATCAAGCTTAACACTTCAAGCTATGTGTTTAACGTAAATTATCCGGGACTTGAGACCTATGAGCTTAATGCTACATTCGGAAATGTTCCCAAGGGTGCCGATCCTGAGAAGGTTGAGATAGACGTAAGCGGTGCCGAACTGGTTCCTACCGCCAAGGATGGTACTCCCGCGTATATGATGGCTGAAGCTGTGGCAGGATCCTTTGAGTTCACGGACGGAAGCTTTTCATACAATAAGGACACCAAGAAATTCGAAGGCGGAGCGATCCTTAAGGCTGTGGATGATTATGCTACGTTCTCATGTACCTACAATCTGACGGGTGCAACCTTTAACGGAACAGAGCTCAAGCCGCTTAAGATAACGATAAAGAGTAAGCAGGCTCAGGCCAGCGTTGCCGTGGCAGCCAAGAACAGTATAAATACTGTTGATAAGACATCCTATACTGTTTACACGCCTACGTTCAAGAACCTTGTCAATCCGACCATAGAGAGCATATCTGTTCTTGAATACAATGATGACAGGGAATACGAAGACAGCGAGACATTTGAGCTTAAGCGTGAGACCAAACGCAATAATAAGGGTGAACTGGTTGTAACAAACATAGTGGATATGTATGCTACGCATGAACCCGGATCGGACGGTAAGGACAGCTGTACAAATAAGAACCATAAGATACGTCTTTCGTATGTTATAGGAGATGACAAGCTTGAAACTGATCCGATGAACAACAAGCCTGTTCAGACCCTGCCGACATTTACGACAGAACCGAATTCGGTTGTATTCTATAATAATGCTCTGGAAGATAACAGAGTAGCGACGATAGAGCTTACCAAGACATCGGTTCTTAAGGCAGTCATTGACACCGACGCCGAACACGGAGGTATCAAGATAAGTGACAAGAATGCCAATGAACCCAGAAATGCATTTACCGTTGAATACAGTGATGAAGGGGCGGTAGATATAGACGATATTCCATCTACAGCCAAGAAGGCCAAGGCAGGAAAGGCCATCATCCGCTGTGTTGCACCGGAACTTCTCCAGCAGGGTAAGAAGGTTAAGCTTATCCTTGAGACTGAACTTGAAGGCCAGTTTGAGAAGACAAGAGGTTCCGAGATAGTTGTTGAAGTTATGGTTAAATAGCCTTCAGAACAGATATTGTTTATGCATATGGAGCCGCTGCGTAATGCAGCGACTCCACTTGTGCTAATATAGGGGAGATTCGATGTTCTTTAATTCCTTTCATTTTCTGATATTTTTCCCTGTGGTGGTTCTTGTTTATTATCTGATACCAAACAGGATCAAATACCTGTGGCTTTTAGCAGCCAGCTACTATTTTTATATGTGCTGGAATGTTAAGTATGTCCTGCTTTTGCTCGCTTCCACCATCGTAACTTATTTAAGCGGACTGCTTATGGAGAAGGTCAGGAATAAAGGTCTTACGGAAGATAAGATGACAGTAAGGCTTAAGCTTATAGTTGCGGGAAGCTTTATTGTCAACATCGGGATACTCGGATATTTCAAGTACTTTAATTTCTTCATCGATATACTTAATGATATATTCAATGCAGCAGGTATAAGCCTGGATATCGCAAAGTTCGATATCCTGCTTCCCGTGGGTATATCCTTTTACACCTTTCAGGCTCTTTCATATACGATGGATGTTTACAGGGGCGAGATATATGCGGAGAAGAATTTCTTCAGATATGCCCTTTTTGTATCCTTTTTCCCCCAGCTTGTGGCAGGCCCCATTGAACGGTCGAAAAACCTTCTTAAGCAGCTGGCTGTCCCGCGCCCCTTCGATTATGACAGGGCAAGGGAAGGCTTCCTCCTGATGCTGTGGGGATATTTCCTTAAGCTGGTCATGGCAGACAGGATAGCGATTTTTGTGGATACCGTATACGCTGATCCTGCAGGCTATACCGGATGGTATATAGCTATAGCGGCTATGCTGTTTGCGATCCAGATATATTGTGATTTTTACGGGTATTCCACCATTGCCATGGGTGCTGCGAAAATAATCGGTATTGACCTTATGGAGAACTTTAATGCTCCTTTTCTTTCAACAACCATTCCGGAACTGTGGAAGGGATGGCATATTTCCCTCACCACCTGGTTCAGGGATTATCTTTACTTCCCCCTTGGAGGAAGCAGGAAGGGCAGGCTTCGTAAATGTATCAACATAATGATCATTTTCCTTGTAAGCGGCTTATGGCATGGGGCGGAATTATCGTTTGTTGTCTGGGGAGCCCTTAATGGAATATATCAGCTTGTAAGCGAGTACAGCATGCCATACCGCATAAAGCTGTCAGAAGGGCTTGGTTTACACAGAGATTCGCTTGGCCATAAGATCGTGGCCGGATTTATAACCTTTTTACTCTTTGTTTTTTCCGTCATATTTTTCCGGGCCCCTACTACCGGGGATGCTCTTGCCATAATAGGGAGTATGCTGAGTAAGAATAATGCATGGATCCTTTTTGACGGCTCCCTTTATGAGTGTGGCCTTGACAACCGTAATTTTACCTTGATGCTCATCTGCATCGTTGTCCTTCTTATTGCCGATATATGTAAAAAAAGAGGCATACGTTTGAGCAGGGCAATACTTGCACAGGACTTATGGTGCAGGATCCTTATCATGGTATTTTCCATATGTTTTATACTGCTGTTCGGTATATGGGGTTCGGGCTACAGCGCAAAGGGTTTTATATATTTCCAGTTTTAGGTTTGGGTATATGTTATGATAAACAGGATCAGTATAAGAAAAAAAAGAATCATATCCGTGCTTCTCTTTCTTGCCGTTTTATTGTTGTCGTTAGGGGCATGCATCAGGCTTGTTGAGCATAAATCATCCAAGATAAAGTATACTGATTTTTTTGAATCGGATACGGATTATGACTGTTATCTTTTAGGGTCATCGATAACGCTGAACAGCCTGCTTCCCATGGAAATGTGGGAAAACTACGGAATATCGGCTTATAACTTCGGGTCTTCAAACTGTACTCCCGCGGAGGACTTCTACATAGCCAGGGAAGCCATGAAGTATAAAAAGCCAAAGCTTGTGGTTATGGATATGCTGGGAGTTGTCGAGTTCAATGAAATAGGAAACGGCAAATATATGTATACACAGGTTGAAGGACAGCATACACAATTTGACTGTTTTCCATATTCCAAAACCAAGGCGGAAGCGGTTAACGATCTGTTTGATATATATGATGATCGTAATGATTTTCTCTGGAATTTTATAATGTACCATAACAGGTGGGGCGAGCTGGAGGAGCAGGATTTCAGATGGCGAGAAATGCTCAATGTTGAAAAGGGGGCACTAACTAATGTCGGAACCCTGGGGAAGGCCGAGTTTA
>JBGUQP010000329.1:0-2435 GCA_045131145.1 Lachnospiraceae bacterium
GGGAAGATCACAACAGAAGTCGCAAATATCGCTGAATACCAGTTCATGGTAAGCTTTATCCCAAATACGTTCATAAACCATGAGCCTATCACCCGTTTCGGCCCCAGGATCCTTAACAGCAGATATCCCACGACTGTCGGCGGTAATACAAGCGGCAGGGTAAAGACACAGTCAAGCACCCCCTTTAATACTTTCGGAAGCCTTATAACATAATACGCTGCCGCTATTCCCAGTATAAATATTATTGCCGTGCTTATCCCCGCGATGCGCAGGGAATTCCAAAGCGGATACAGATCCATATATTTCTCCTCGTATCGGAATATGTGACACTTTAGCTCAGAGCTAAAGTGTCACATTATTTTAGGCAGGTGAAGCCTACACTCTCAAATATCTTCCTGCTTTCGTCAGTGGTAAGGTAGTTGAGGAAGGCCTTGGCTTCGTCAGGGTACTTCGAACCCTTTAACAGAGCTGCGGGATATACTACCTGACCGCACATATCCTTGGTCACCGTATCGACAACCTTAAGGCCTGCCGAAAATGCGTCTGTCGAATATATGACTCCGCAGTCAACAGCCGCCTCGCTCACCTGGGTCGTCACTTCCTTGACGTTGCTTCCGTAGGTTATTACTCCATCCTTGTTGAGGGCCTCCTTATCCAGTCCGAAATATGCAAATATCTTCTGTGTGTACTGGCCTATGGGAACGTCTTCGTTGCCCATCGCCATCAGGATGGACTTATCCTTAAGGCCTGCCACCATATCATCATATGAATTTATATTCTTGGGATTTCCTTCGGGAACTGCCAGGGCAACCTTGTTTTCAAGAAGATCGATACGGGTATCCGGGTCGATAAAGTCAAGGCCGTCCGGGTTTAACTCCTCATCTTTTGTGATATCAAGCTGGTTCATCTGCTTGGATGCGGCTGATATGAAAATGTCACAGTCAGCCCCCTCTTCTATCTGGGTCTTAAGTGTCCCTGATGAATCGAAATTGTAAGTGATGGTCACATTCGGAGCCACTTCCTTATAAGCCTTTGCTATCTCCTCCATGGTCTCTGTCATGGAAGCTGCCGCAAATACGGTCAGCTCTACGGGTTCTTCTTCCGCTGCTTCATCTGCCTCCACTGCTTCGATGTCTTCCGGCTCTTCAGTTTTTTCCGGTTCTTCCGTTACTACGAATTCTTCTGCTGAAGGTGCTTCTGTTACTTCAGTTGACTCGGTTGCTGTCGTTGCTTCACCCGTCTGTGTTGTACTGCCCGTGCATCCGTATATCAGGCATGCACAAACAGACAGCAGAGTTAATAATGCTGTTCTTTTCATGATATGTCTCCTTTTCTGCGGGTATCTATACCCGGTCATGGAAGGCTGATCGCTTTCGTTCACAACCCCGGGCCGAATGACTATAGCCATCGGCCGGCCTTAAAACCATAACAGATTTCTTAATTCATATGTCTTAGGTTATAAGGCTCGAAGAATTTATGGTTACCTTTATATTATACATAAACCGGTAAATTGAAGCAAGAATTCTAAATATTCAAACATTTATGTCTTGGTTTGTAAAATAGTCATTTTTATCATACAATTGACGAAGGAGTAAATTATACGAGGAGGTTTCTTATGGCAAAAACATTAAAAGACATCCAGAAGCTGATCAAGGACAAAGGGATCAAAATGGTGGATTTCAAGCTGACGGACATCGACGGAAGATGGCGTCACTTAAGCATCCCCGCTGAACGGCTTACGGATAGTACCATGGAACATGGTATAGGTTTTGACGGATCCAATTACGGATACGCACCTGTTGAGAACAGCGATATGGTATTCATTCCGGTGCTTGAATCCGCTGTTGTCGACCCTTATACGGATGTTCCCACCCTGTCAATGATAGGTGATGTAAGGATCATCGATCTTCCGGACAACAGGCCCTTTGACCAGTATCCCAGAAATGTGGCTGTCAGGGCGCTTGAATACATGGAAGAGATCGGGGTTGCCGACAGGATGGTCATCGGACCGGAATACGAATTCTACATTTTCGACAGTGTTTCGTACAACACCGATTACTACAATATGTTTACCGAGATATATACGCCCCAGGCCGGGTTTGCTTCAGGTTATGAAGAAAACAATAACGGTTACCAGCTGAAGCCCGGCAACGGCTATCACAATTCCCTGCCGACAGACATACGCAATGACTTAAGGTCACGCATGTGCCTGGCAATGAGCGACTGGGGGATTGAAGTTAAATACCACCACCCCGAAGTCGGCGGCAGCGGCCAGATGGAAATAGAGGTTGAACTCGGCGATATGCTCAAACTGGCAGATGATACAATGTCTGCTAAATATGTTATAAAGAACGAGGCTGTAAAGGATGGATGCACCGCAACCTTCATGCCCAAGCCCTTAGCCGGTGAAGCAGGAAACGGAATGCATGTGCATA